>JAICRA010000115.1 GCA_025937615.1 Thermomicrobiales bacterium
CACGAGTCAACGCGGTGGTGGGCGCTATTTCGAAGCTGAACTACACCGGATTAAAGGGGAGCTGCTGCTGGGTCAGTCTCCTTGCGCAGGCGAGGCGGGGGAGAATTGTCTAGTTCAGGCCCTTGAGATTGCTAGCCGCCAGAGCGCCAAGTCGTTGGAGCTGCGCGCATCGATGAGCTTGAGTCGCCTGTGGCAGAGGCACGGAAAGCGGGAAGAGGCTCGACAACTTCTCGCGGAAATCTACGGCTGGTTTACCGAGGGGTTCGAGACAGCTGACTTGCGGGAAGCCCGAACGCTACTGGAGGAACTCTCATGACTCCACTTAATCCAACCAATATCACTGACCTGTCCGCTCGTTTCTCGGGCGTGGTCCTGCGTCCCGATCAATCCGGTTACGACGAGGTACGACGGGTACACAACGGGATGATCGATCGTCGGCCCGCGTTGATTGCCGGCTGCGTCGGCAACGCCGACATCGTTGACGCGGTAAACTTCGCGCGCACTCACGGGCTCGAATTGGCGGTGCGCGGTGGCGGTCACAACGTTGCCGGCAGAGCCGTGTGCGAGGGCGGATTGATGCTCGATCTATCGCTCATGAAGGGTATTCACGTTGATCCGGTCTGCCGCACGGCGCGTGCTCAGGGTGGCGTCACGTGGCGCGAATTCAACCGCGAGACGCAGGCACATTCGCTGGCGACGACCGGTGGCGTGATCTCCACGACCGGCATCGCCGGTCTGACACTCGGTGGCGGCCTGGGGTGGCTCATGGCCAAGTACGGCCTGGCGATGGACAACCTGCTCTCAGCGGAGGTCGTAACCGCCTCGGGTGACATCCTGCGGGCGAGCAAAGAAGAAAACGCTGATCTCTTCTGGGGGCTGCAAGGCGGGGGCGGAAACTTTGGCGCAGTCTCGTGGTTAGAGTACCGTTTGCATCCGGTGGGGACAGTCACAAGCGGGCTCCTCGCTCACCCTTTCGATTGCGCTCGCGATGTGCTGAAATTTTTCCGGGAGGTCACGTCGGGACTTCCCGACGATCTCACGATCTTCGGCGGTCTACTTCATGCGCCCGACGGCGCTCAGATCGCCGTTATCATTTTGTGCCACTGCGGTCCCCTCGCCGAAGCAGAGGCTGCCCTTCAGCCGATTAAGAAGTTCGGCACCCCGATTCTGGATTCCGTCGGTCCAACGAGCTACGAGGAGACGAATAGGATGCTGGACGCTGGATTTCCTCGGGGCGCCCTTAACTACTGGAAATCCAATTTCATGATGGAGCTGAGCGATCAGGCCATCGACACACTCATTTCGCAGTTCGCGGCGTGCCCCTCGCCAATGAGCGGTCTATTGGTGGAGCACATCCACGGCGCAACGACGCGTGTTGGCGTTAGCGAGACGGCGTTCCCTCACCGGCAGGAGGGCTACAACTTTCTGGTGGTCTCCGAGTGGCTCGACCCGGCTGACAATGCGCAGAACATTGCGTGGGCGCGAGAGTCGTATGACGCGATGCGACCCAGCTTCTCGGCAGGGCGTTACGTAAACTATCTGGGAGACGACGACGGCGAGGACGCCATCGCGGCAGCCTATGGGCCGAACTACCAGCGCCTACGAGCGCTGAAATCCAAATATGACCCGACTAATCTGTTCCACTTGAATCAGAATATTCGGCCTATCTGAGCAGTAAGACGAGAAGTCGCGTTATGAAGTGTCCGCGCTGCCAGCAGGAGAATCCGCTGCAGGCAAAATTTTGCCTTGAGTGCGGAACACCGCTCGCTCTCAAGTGCACTGCGTGTGGCACTGAACTCCCAGCCGCTGCAAAGTTCTGCCCCGGGTGCGCGCATCCTGTTGTCGGACCTACTCCCGTACGACCAAGATTTAATTCTCCTGAAGTTTACACCCCTAAGCATCTGGCCGAGAAGATTCTCACTTCCAAGAGCGTGCTGGAAGGAGAGCGCAAGCAGGTCACGGTCTTGTTCGCTGACATGAAGGGATCCATGGAGCTGCTTGCCGATCGTGATCCGGAAGACGCACGGAAACTCCTCGACCCAATTATCGAACACATGATGGAAGCGGTACACCGCTACGAGGGAACCGTCAATCAAGTGATGGGCGACGGCATCATGGCGTTGTTCGGCGCGCCGCTCGCCCATGAGGATCACGCGGTGCGCGCTTGTTATGCGGCGCTCAGGATGCAGGAGTCGGTAAAAAAGTATGCTGAGCAAGTTCAGAAGACCGAGGGTATTCCGGTACAGGTTCGCGTCGGCTTGAACTCGGGAGAGGTAGTCGCGCGGTCGATCGGCAGCGATCTCAAAATGGATTACACGGCAGTGGGTCAGACGACCCATCTCGCTGCGCGCATGGAGCAGATGGCGATGCCAGGATCCATCTTGATGACCAATGACACACTGCAACTGGTCGAAGGCTATGTGCAGGTGAAGTCGCTTGGTCCGGTTAATGTGAAGGGGATGAATGATCCGGTGAAGGTGCACGAGGTCACTGGGGCCGGCTTGGCGCGATCTCGCCTGCAAGCAGCCGTCACTCGAGGCCTCACTCGCTTTGTCGGGCGCACCACTGAATTCGACATGCTCTGCCAAGCGTTGGACCGAGCCAAAGCTGGGCACGGCCAAGTGGTGGCCCTTGTCGGAGAACCGGGCGTCGGCAAGTCCCGTCTGTTCTGGGAATTCACTCATTCTCGTCATACCGTTGACTGGCTTATCGTCGAAAGCGGCTCGGTCTCTTACGGCAAAGCCACCGCCTATCTTCCAGTGATCGACCTCCTCAAGGGCTACTTCGATATTCAGGATCGAGACGATGCGCGGAAAATCCGCGAGAAGGTCACCGGCAAACTACTCACTTTGGATGAGGCATTGGAATCTACTCTGCCCGCCTTTCTGGCACTCTTAGATGTGCCCTTTAGCGACGTAGGCTGGGAGACATCGGATCCTCCCCAGCGTCGTCAGCGTACCCTGGAAGCGATCAAGCATTTGCTTCTGCGGGAGAGCCAGGTTCAGCCGGTCCTCCTCGTTTTCGAAGATCTGCACTGGATCGATTCCGAGACCCAGGCGGTGCTGGAGAGCTTAGTGGAAAGTCTGCCGACGAGCAGGCTGCTCCTCCTGGTAAACTATCGTCCAGAATACCGGCATCGTTGGGCAATCAAGAGATACTACAGCCAACTGAGGATCGATCCGCTGCCGCCGGAAGGCGCCGGCGAACTGCTCCAGGCCCTCCTGGGGCGAGACACAAGCCTGCTGCCGCTCAAGCCACTGTTAATCGAGCGAACCGAGGGGAATCCATTCTTCCTGGAGGAAACTGTTCGGACACTCGTAGAGACAAAAGTTCTGATCGGTGAGCGAGGAAGTTATTTTTTGGCTAAACCGATTGAGAGGACCCAGGTACCGGCAACGGTCCAAGCCGTGCTGGCAGCTCGAATTGACCGACTACTGCCCGCGGATAAGCTTCTCCTTCAGTCAGCATCTGTTATCGGCAAGGATTTCTCTTTCGCTCTGCTCCAGGCGATCGCGGAGTTAACCGACGAGCCTCTCCGTCGGGGTCTGACGCATCTACAAGCCGCGGAGTTTCTCTTCGAAACCGATTTCTTTCCCGACCTCGAATATACTTTCAAACACGCTCTCACTCACGAGGTCGCTTATAAGTCACTGCTTCGCTCGAGCCGGCAGAACTGCCACGAGCGCATCGCGCGGATCCTGGAGCAGCGGTTCCCCAATGTTGCCGAGACTCAGCCCCAACTCTTGGCGCATCACTATACGGAAGCAGGTTTCGGCGTTCAGGCAATTCCCTACTGGCAGCGAGCGGGTGAGAGAGCCAACGAGCGGGCTGCACATGCTGAGGCCATCAGTTACTTCAGCAAGGGACTAGAATTGCTCAAGGCGGCTCCAGATACCTGTGAATGTTTGCAGCGCAAATTGTCGTTATACACTCTCCTCGGGCGGACTCTGAAAGACGCAAGGGGCTATGGCGATCCGGAAGTGGAACAAGCCTATACGCGAGCGCGGGAGCTGTGTAGACATATAGGCGAGGCACCGCAGCTCTTCTCCACCCTGTTGGGGTTGTCGATCTATTTCGTTGTTCGGGCGGAATTGCAGACCGCCCGTGAGCTCGGGGAACAGCTTCTCGAGATGGCGCAGCGTGTAGACGATTCAGTGCTCTGGGTTGAGGCGCACTATGCTATGGGCGTCACTTGTTTTTGGATGGGAGAGTTCGATCCCGCTCGCGAGCATCTGGAGCAGGGGATTGCGCACTACGATGAGCGGAGACACCGCTCTCACATTGCGCTGTTCGGGCAAGACGAGGGCGTAATTTGCCTCTGTCGAGCGGCCGTCGCCCTCTGGTATCTCGGCTACCCGGACCAGGCACTTACGAGGGGCACTGAGGCCTTGGCCTTGGCCAAAAGGCTGTCCCACCCGGCCAGCTTACCTATGCGACCTATTGGGTTTCTTTCCTCTATCATCAATGTCGCGACATCCAGAAAACCCGCGAGTTGACGGATATCGCCATGGCGCTCTCGACGGAGCACGGCTTTGCTTTTTGGCCTCCCCTAGCGGCGGTCTTGCAAGGTTGGGTGTTAAGCAAGGAAGGCCAAGTGGCAGAAGGAATCGTCCGAATGCGCCAGAGTCTTGAGGCCCTTCAAATTGGCGGGACAGAAGTCCCACGGCCGCACGCTCTCGGTCTCCTGGCCGACGCATACAAACAAGCGAGACAGGTCAGGGAGGGACTTTCGGTATTGGACGACGCCCTCGCGGCGGTGAACAAGAGCGGGAGTCGCTGGGCGGAGGCAGAGTTGCGTCTGCTCAAGGGTGAGCTGCTCATAGAGAAAACTGTCTTTGACTCGCAGCAAGCAGAAATCTGCCTTAACCAGGCCCTTGTGGTAGCCCGTGGTCAAGAGGCAAAGTCGCTGGAGTTGCGCGTAACGATGAGTTTGAGCCGGTTATGGCACAACGAAGGTAAGAAGATCGAAGCGCGACAATTGCTTGGGGGTATTTACAGTTGGTTCACGGAAGGCTTTGACACAGCAGACTTGAAAGATGCAAAGGCACTGCTTGATGAGCTTACGTGATTGAGGAGTGGACGAACAATTTTAGATTTGCGATTTGGATTTTAGATTGGGAGAAACTATGAATCGAAGGCTTATGATCGTTCTGTTGCCCGCTATCGTAATGACGATTCTTCTATTTACTGTCCCACTCTTTGCCGCGTCCGCGCCGCACAAAGCCATCTTTACCTTCGGCGGTCTCAACGAGCGCAGCGGTGTGCTGTTCGTCGCCCGCGACGCCGGCATATTTCAGAAACATGGGCTCGATGCCACCGTGGTGAACGTTCGCAACGCCGCCGTTGGCATGTCGGCCCTAGCTTCGGGCGAAACACAGTTTCATGTGGGTTCCGCCACCGGCTCTTCGATCGGCGCCATGGCCGGCGGTGTCGACTTGGCCTTCATTGCTGGCCTAATTAACAAACTCGACGGCACGTTCGTCGTCGCGCCGAAGATTCGCGCGCCGGAAGATCTCAAAGGCAAACGGATCGGCGTGCAGAGCATCGGCGGCGGTGTCTGGATGTTTACGATGCTGGCATTCGAGAAATGGGGTCTCAACCCCGAGCG
>JAICRA010000101.1 GCA_025937615.1 Thermomicrobiales bacterium
AGACGATCCCAGTTAGCTGCCCTGGCTCCGGCGAGTTGATCGCGGCTCTTCGGTGAATAAACCAACAGTATCACATCGGGACTTGATCTTTCCTTGGGTCCTCTGTTCACCCAAGTGCCTGGAGGCGTTTACTCAATCACATGACCATTAAACTTGCTGTGGAGCACCCGGACAACCTGCTAGGCCGGATATGAGAGGAAGTTGTGCAATGGATGAGCAGCGATGGGATGATGAGCGAGCCAACCATCTTCTGGACGCTGCCCGTGTGGTTCTGGAAGCAGCTGGCGGTTGGCAGACGCCCGAAGAGGACCACGGTGATGATCCAGCCAGCCTCTTGAGGTTCGCCGAGCTCTATTTCAGCGAGGGCGTGCGGCGCGAGATCTGGCCCCACGTCGATTTGATGAACCGCGGCATAAGAGCAGGGGACCCTGAAGACTTGCGCCTAGGAGTCTTAGGGTTGTTGCGGGTGATCCTGTGCACTGAGAGTGGGTTGGAGTGAGCCTTTGAGAGGCTACCACGCTTCCTTGCCATCCCTGCGAGTCCTGACCTTTGTCAGTTAGCCAGAGTGCCGACGAGCGGACTCGAACCGCTGACCTCTCCTCATTACGAGTGATAATTAGGGTGTTGCAGGGATTTGCGCAGTGATGCAAAACCTGCAAGGATGAGCAGCTTACTTTTCTCTGCTTGCCCTGTGTTGCACTATGTTGCGTTCCCGGTGGTGTCAGAGTGGTGTCAACTGGTATCCTGCTGATGGTTCGCAATTGATGATTCTAAACACGCCTATTCACCCTTTAGAGGATTAAGGTCCGGTTTCGCTGCGGCCGGCTCCCCTGATCCACGTCGGCAGGCCCCAGGCTGTGATGATGGCGCCACAGGAGGAGAGGAACAACGCAGCATAAAGGACACGGAAGTTGTCAACCGGCGGTGTCGATCCGCTCAGCACCGCTGCCATAACCGACGAGCCGAGGATGCTCCCCAGGTACCGCATCGTCGAGAAGAGACCCGCTGCCTGCCCGGCCCGACCCAGTGACACGGTATCGATTGCGGTAGCCTGCATCGAGGCCATCGAGAGCCCTGAACCGATGCCCAGCAGAACCAGCGGGGCCAGATAGACCGGCCAAGACCAGAACGGAGCGATAGCGAGGAAGGGGAGCGTGCCTAGCGCGATCAGGACTGTCCCCAAGAATGCCGGGAGGCGCCGTCCACTGCGGTCGGAGAGCCGGCCGCCCAGCGGCGAGAAGAAGACCATAGGTAGCGAGAGCCCAGCCAAGAGGAGGCCGACATGCTCGTCGTCCCAGTTGCCCCACCCAATCAGGAACACCGGCAGGGATAGCAGCAGGGTATACATGGTGAGGTTGCTCAACAGCACGGTGGTGACGGCGGGTGTGAAACCTCGCGCTCGAAACAGCGCGAGATTCAATACCGGCTTCGGGGAACGGCCAGTGTGCAGGACCAACGCGAGGCTCGTTCCGACCGCTAGTAGGCCGAGCACCGGTGCCAGCACGAGCGGCACGCCCGGCAGCCGCCAGACAGTCAGAGCGAGCACGAGCGAGACGAGCCCGCAGATCAGCAGCGCTGCGCCGCGCAGATCGAATCGGCCCGTTGACGTAGCCGAGGAAACAGCCGGTAGTCGCAATCCAAGGATCAGGGCGGGGGCGATCAGCAGGATGTTGGCCGCGAAGATCCAGCGCCAGCCTAAGGCAGCGGTCAAGACGCCGCCGAGTGGTGGGCCGAGTCCTGCCGCTAAGGCGAGGGCGGAGGCCACGGTGCCAAAGGCCCGGCCTTGTCGCTCGGGCACTATGAGCGAACGGACCAGCGCCGTGCCGTTCGGGATAGCGGTGGCGCCGGCGACCGCCTGCACCGTGCGGGCGACGATCAGCACCTCGATACTCCAGGAGAGTGCGGCGACGACTGTCGCTACCAGAAAGAGCATAAGCCCTGTTAGGAAGAGTCGCCGTCGACCATAGCGGTCGGCCAAGCTGCCACCCAACGGCTGGAAGGCGGCCATGGCGACCAAATACGAGGCCACGATCCAGGAGCCCCAGACGAGCGAGCGGCCGAAGTCTCCCAGCAGGGTGGGGAGCGCCACGGTGATCATCGTCGAATTGAGCGGCGCTAGCATGGCACCAAGCACCACGGTGACGAGAATAGTGCGCTCAGCTGTCCGCCGATCGGAAACCATCCCTGTCGCCTCAGACCCCCGGTCCGATACGGGCGACCCCGGCATTACCCGCGACAACCCTGAGGATGCCTCTGGTGTAGATCAAAATCCTAGAAGCTGGCCAATTCTCTTGAGAGGCCTTGACAGGTCCCGATATTCGTGTTAATTTGATTATCATGATAATATCTATGATAACACAATTAGAAAATGAATAGCATGAATGAGCCGAACAAGGGCGCGACCCGCACCTACAACAGCCCGCTTCGTGCCGAGCAGATGGAGCAAACCCGCGAGCGGATCCTCGAGGCGGCTGCCGAGCAGCTCCTCGAAGAGGGGCTTGAGGAGCTCTCGCTTCCCCGCGCGGCTCAGCGGGCCCGCGTCTCCGTGCCCACGATCTACCGCCATTTCTCGACCAAGGAAGCGTTGATGCAGGAGCTCACGGATTGGGTCGACCGGAAGCTGAAGCTCAGCGAGGTGCCAGAAAGCATCGACGAATTCACGGAGTACATGCCGCGATTCTTCGCGTACCTTGACGAGAACGAGCCCCTGGTACGTGCCCGGCTGCTCTCGAGGGTTCATCGACAGATCCACCAAGACACGAGGCGTCGTCGAGACAAGCTAGTCGAGAAGGCGATGGAAGACGTGACCGCGCGACTCGACCCACTCGACGCGCGACGCGCGTGCGCGGTGGTGCGCGTTCTCATGCACAGCGGAGCGTGGGAGATGATGCGCGATAACTGGAACCTCACGGGCGAGCTGGCCGGGGAGGCGGTCGCCTGGGCGATACGCATCCTGGTCGACGAGCTTCGTAGGAACCCGAACAGCATGAAGGAGATCACCGGACACTCGAGCAGCGAAAAGGAGGATTTAGCATGACTTAGTAGTAACCGGAACAGCAGGGGTGAGGGGACACCATACGCTCAAGCAGCGAGAGGGAAGAGCAAAGGAGGAGTAACTATGAGCGCCGTGACGGAGCTGAAGTTTGAGCCCCCTGGGCCGGGGTCCTGGTCCCTCGACTACACCCACTGGACACGACCGTTGACCCGCTTCCAGGCCGAGGTCTTCCCCGAGCAGTTCGTTCGCGGATTCGGGGAATCCTTGAAGCGCTACGGGCTTCTCCTCGACTACCTCGATTGTGAGTTCGTCAACGGCTTCCCCTACTACTGCCCGCGGCCGGTCGGCGCGTCCAAGGATGCGATCGGCCACCCACCGAAGCACGTCTGGGACGAGCTCAGGCGCACCGATCTGGAGATCTCCGAGCGCCTGAAAACGAGCGCCATGGCCGTCGAGCGCAAGCTGTGGCGCGAGGACCTGCAAGTCTGGGATGAGCAGACGAAGCCTGCGGCGATCCGCGACCATCTCCAGCTGCAAGCGGTCGATCCATCGACGCTGACGACCGAGGAGCTGTTAGCGCATCTAGATCTATGCCGGGAAAACCTCAAGCACCAGATCTACTTGCACCACCTCTACAACGTGCCGGCACTGCTGCCGGTTGGCGACTTTTTCGTGCACGCGCAGCAATGGACCGGACGCTCCGCTATAGAGTTCTTAGGCCTCCTGCAAGGCGCCACGCCCATCTCCAGAGGATCCGCTGACGAACTCGACCGCCTTGCGCGGGCCATTCGGGCCGACTCCAGGGCACACGCGCTAATCGCCTCCCCTAATCCGGCCGGCGACGTTATCGCGTCCCTGAGCGAACTGTCCAGTGAAATCAGCACGGCGCTCTCTGCCTACCTCCGATTCGTCGGCTACCGTCCCGTCAACGGCGAGGACGTCGGCGAGCCCTACGTACTGGAGATGCCGGAGGTTCTGCTCGGCGCGATTCGCAGCGCCGTGGAAGGGGTAAACGTTGGACCTACGAGAGACGTGCTCGCGCGGCGCACCGCTGAGGCGCGGGACGGCGTGCCGAAGCCCCATCGTAGCGCCTTCGACGAGCTTCTCGCCGAAGCGCGTACCATGTACCGGCTGCGCGACGAGCGGGGGCTCTTCTGCGATCTTTGGGCCGAGGGGCTCACGCGCCGCGCTATCCTCGCGGCTGGCAAGCCCCTGGCCGAGAACGGACGCATTGCGTATCCCACCCACCTCGTCGAGGCCGGATACGACGAGATGCGCTCTCTGATCCAGCACGACGACGGCCCATCTGCCGAAGAGCTGGCGCAACGTGCGCGCTACCGTGCGGAGGTCAGCTTCGTCGACGCGCCTCCGATGCTCGGGGCCGAGCCCGGTGCGCCCCTGCCCGCCGAGTGGCTGCCGCCCGCCGCGGCGCGTATGGAGCGAGCCTTAGGTGCGGCCATAGAGGCCCTCTTCATGGCACCGGAGGCGCGCAGCGAGGCGCGGAAGGTTTATGGCCTCGGGGTAAGCCCCGGCGTCTACGAAGGCTCAGCGCGCCTCGTCCGCGGCACGCAGGACTTTGCCCACATCAAGAAAGGCGACATCCTCGTCACCAAGGCAACGACCGCCGCTTTCAATACGGTGCTACCGCTGCTCGGCGCGATTGTGACGGATCGTGGCGGGCTCCTGTCGCACGCGGCCATCGTGTCGCGCGAGTACGGCATCCCGGCGGTCGTGGGCTGCACCGACGCGACCACTCGCATTCCGGACTGCGCACGGGTGCGCGTGGACGGCGAGGCCGGCGAAGCGGCGATCGTGGCATGAAACCGATCGCGCTGGTCGAGAGCGTTGACGAGTCGGCGTACGGCGGAAAAGCGGCGCAGCTGGCGGCGGCGATCCGCGCCGGCCTACCCGTTCCGGGCGGCGTGGCATTGTCGTTCGGGTTTGTTGACGCGGTATCCGCCGGCCACCCGACCGCGATCCGCGAGCTGGCGGAGGTCTGCGCCACTCTAGACGGTCCCGTCGCTGTTCGCTCGTCGGCCGTGGGCGAGGACTCCGAAACGGCGAGCTTCGCCGGTCAGCACCTGACGTGCCTGAATGTCCGACCATCGCCGCCGACCCTGACCGATGCGGTGGGCGCGATCTGGAAATCGGCGTACTCTGGGTCGGCCCTAGCCTACCGGCAACGCCTGCGGCTACCGAGCGAGCCGCGGATAGGGGTCGTAGTTCAGGAGCTGGTGGTCGCCGATTGCGCGGGCGTCCTGTTCACCCGGAATCCGTTTGACGGCGCCGATGAGATTGTGATCGAGGCCAATTGGGGGCTAGGCGAATCGGTGGTGGCAGGACTGGTTACGCCGGATCACTTCCGTCTGAGCCGCGAGGGGAGGGTGCTCGAGCGCACGCCCGGCACGAAGGACATTGAGGTTCGCGTCCTGCCGGAGGGTGGAACGCGGGAAGCTGAAGTTCCTGCCGAGCTCGTACGTGCACTCTGCCTCGGTGACAAACAGCTTCGCGAGCTGCACGCGCTGGCGATGAGGTGCGAGAAAACCTTCGACGGCGCTCAGGATCTCGAATGGGCATTCGCGGGCGGCACACTCTATCTGCTGCAGCGCCGTGCGGTGACGAGTGCGATGAAGTAAGGCACTCGCGGTAGTGTCAAAGTGGTGTCAAGAAGGTCCCAGCTTATCACGAGGGCTCTCTCCCATCTCGATTATCCTGCAAATTGAGGGAAAAAAGAGAGCCGACGAGCGGACTCGAACCGCTGACCTAGTCTCTTTACGAGAACGAATCGGTACATTTCGTGTTGTATGTGATTGCTGCAAAAGCCCTTAGATAAGCCGAATAAGCGCACCAGTAACTTTCGGGAACAACCGGAAATCAGGCCGGGTTGGTGTACAAATGGTGTACAGAAGTCGGGCTTTGTCGCAGCCGTAATTGCTGAATCCAGAGATTGAAAGGAAAGGACGGAGGTGACCTTGTTTAATCGAAAGGAGTGTAGTTCATCACGTGCCAGGCGCCCTCTTCGTCGGCCTCGAGCTGCGTGAAACCTGTCGTAGTGCCATCGGGGCGGCTGACCTCAACGTAGAGCCCCCGCCCGGCTTCGCCCCCGACGGCG
>JAICRA010000005.1 GCA_025937615.1 Thermomicrobiales bacterium
ATTCAAGGCCGAAAACGGTGGTCCCGGCCGCAGCCAGCAACGACACGGGAAGAACGGGAAGGATCTGGTCGTAGACGTGCCGGCCGGGACAGTCGTCTCGGACGACGAGTCGGGAGAGATTCTCGCGGATCTAACCGAGGAGGACGAGCGAACGGCTGTCGCCCGAGGCGGACGAGGTGGACTGGGAAACGTCCACTTCAAGACATCGACGCGACAGGCGCCGCGACTTGCCGAGCTTGGTGAGCCGGGCGAAGAGCGGTGGCTCAGACTTGAGTTGCGGCTGATCGCCGATGTCGGATTGGTCGGGCTGCCGAACGCCGGAAAGTCCACGCTCCTTGCCGCTTCCTCAGCCGCCAGACCCAAGATCGCCGATTACCCGTTCACGACGTTGGAGCCGATCCTGGGCGTAGTCCAGGTCGGCGGCATTGACGGGCAGACCTTCGTCATGGCGGATATTCCGGGACTCATCGGCGGCGCGGCCCAGGGCGTCGGGCTCGGACTCGAATTTCTCCGCCACGTGCGGCGTACCAAAGTCCTCGTCCACGTGCTCGACGCCTCGGGCGGGCTCGAGGGTCGAGATCCCATTCAAGACTTCGAGACGGTCAATGCCGAGCTGCACGCTTATGAGGAAGATCTGCTGGTTAAACCGATGCTCGTCGCGCTGAACAAGGCGGATATCCCTGAGGCACAGCGAAATCTCGAATTGCTAACGGCACAACTGCAAGACCGGGGGTATTCCGTCTTCTCGATCTCAGCGGTTACCGGCGAAGGAGTTCAGGAATTGCTTCACGCAGTGGCGGCAGTCCTCCGCGACGTGCAACAGCATGAAGCTGAGATCGAAAAACCTCAGGAACGGCGGCGATACACGCTCGAGAATGTTGACGAACGGGCGTGGAACGTGGATAGGTTGTCACGCCATCATTTCGCCGTGACCGGGATCGGTATCGAACGATTCACCCGGATGACAGACTTTTCGCGTGACGAAGCGGTCGAGCGTTTTCAGCGGCTTCTGGAATCGAGCGGGATCTCGAATGAGCTCGAGCGGTTAGGTGTCGAAGCCGGCGATGTCGTCCATGTAGCGGATATCGAGCTCGTATGGGGCGACCAGGAGGAGCTGCAGCCGCTCGAGACCAAGCGGGGAAAGAAGTAGAGCTCCGTGTCGTCCACGCTGACACGTTTCGCGATTCAGCGTCGCACCGTTTTCTCCTCGATCCCGTCATGGGCATAGACGCCGTGATACCGCTCGGGAAGCAATTCGGCGATTCGCACCATGATCAAATGGGTGGCCTCCTCCGCTGTTACTCGCTTACCGTCCACGCGCTCGGGAACGTGGAACGGGGACCCGAAGCGCACCGTGACGCCACGCGGTTGGCTCTTCGGGCGGCGCGGTGGCATTTCTCCATTGACCGGAAAGAACTCCGTCCCGTAGATCGCCACAGGAAGGACAGGCGCCCTTGCCTGTAGCGCGATGAGCCCTGCCCCGGGCAGCCCTTTGACAAGTGCGACGGTCCTTGACCGTACCCCCTCGGGATAAATTCCAAGCGCAATACCCTGCTCGATCGCGGCGCGAGCGCGGCGAATTGCCGCGCGATCGGGAGTGCCGCGCTCGACCGGGATCCCGCCGAAGCGGTGCAAGACCCAGCGAAAGAAAGGGTTGCGGAAGAGCTCGGACTTCCCGAGGAAAAAGAGTGGTCGCGGAAACGCCGCTTCCAGAATGATCGGATCCGCATTCGAGAGGTGATTCGACGCGACGAGTAGCGGGCCTTCGGGCGGCACGTTCTCGACGCCTATGAGGCGCAACGATATGAGGGGACCGAGCAGTTTGAGCACGATCGATCTGAGGATTGTTCGCGGCCGACCGTGTAACGTTCCAATCAGGAGATTGGCTTCTACTCGCCCTGAGATCGTTGCGCTCATGAGGGCCAGAGCGGGCCGCCCGTCGCGTCCACCTCTGCGCGCGCGCGTGCTTCAATCTCGGCGACAATCTGATCGACGGGAACACCGTCGGTCTTGATCTGGACCGCGTCCGGGGCGGGACGTAGTGGCGCGGTATCGCGGCCACTGTCGATCGCATCTCGCTGCAGCGTCTCGCCGAGCACCTCCTCCAAACTCTGCTTGCCACCCTTTGCGGCGGCCTCGCGGAATCGGCGACGTGCCCGCTCCTCCGGAGTCGCGTCCAGGTAAATTTTCAGACCCGCATCCGGAACGACAACGGTGCCAATATCGCGGCCGACCATCACGACCGGGCCGCTGGAGGCAATCGTCCTCTGGAGCGGCAGCAATGCACTGCGCACGGCCGGATGCTCGGCTACCCGCGAGACTGTTGCTCCGACCTCCGGATCACGCACCGACCAGGTGACGTCCTCGCCATTCAGCCAGACGTCGTAGAGACGGCCGTCACGGAGCGAGGGAGAGCGAACCGAAATCTGGGCATCGGCAGCGATGCGAGAGAGCGATTTCGCGTCGTCGGGTGAAACGCCTGATCGCAACGCGGCGAGGGCGACTGCCCGGTAGAGAGCCCCGGTGTCGAAAAGCAGCGCGTTCAGACGGTCCGCCAATAAGCGGGCGACGGTCGATTTCCCTGCGGCGGCCGGACCGTCGATCGCAATCACTCGCCGGTGGGCCGTTGCCGCCGTGGTGACCTCCGCGGCGTTCCTCACGCGTCGCGCGCCTTCCGAGATGAGGTTCGTTTCTTGGGGCCGACGCGCCTGGCTCGACCGGCATTGGTAGCCCCCTGCTGAAAGGCCGCGGGCGAGTCGCGCGTGGCCCGTTCGAGGTGAAGGGACTGCAGCAGTGACGTTAGCTCGCCTGCGGTCAACTCGCGGTATCCCCCGCGGGCAATACCGGCAACTGACAGCGGGCCGACTCTGACCCGGGAGAGTTTGGTGACCTTGATACCGGCACTCTCCATAATGCGACGGACGATCCGATTCATGCCTTCGTGCACCACCACTGACAGCAGCGCACTATCGGCCGTTTCACGGACAATCCGAAACTCGTGCGGAACAACCCGCTTTCCATCGATCTCAACCCCTTCCCGGACGCGGAGCAGGACGCGTTCGGAGGGTTTCCGCGGGGTCAGGACGAGGTACTCCTTGGTCAATTGGTACCGGGGATGCATGACGCGATTCGCGACCTCTCCATCGTTTGTGAAGAGCAGAAGCCCCTCCGTGTCCCGGTCGAGTCGACCGACGGGGAAAAGTCGCGGCTCCGCGGGTAGGAGGTCCATTACCGTTCGCCGGTCGCGCTCATCACTTGTGGTCGTGATAAAGCCCGAAGGCTTATTCATCACGATGTAGCGAAAAGGCTGCCGTCGGACCTGCTTGCCGTCGACCTGGATCCTGGAGCGCCGGGGATCGACCCGCGTCCCAAGCTGGGTCACTACCTGACCGTCGACGGAAACCCGTCCCGACTGAATCAGCTCCTCGGCCTTGCGACGCGACGCAACCCCGGCGGCCGCGAGCACGCGTTGCAACCGCTCCCCGCGCTGGTCGTCTGCTTCCAACTCGGTGATCACCGGCTCACCAGTCAGGATGCCTGGAGTGCGGCACGTTGCGAGAGGAGTTGCTCGCCGACGTAGAACTGCACCTCACCCGCCGGACTCTGTGGAGCCGACGGTGGAGCCAGGACAAGGCGGTAGCGCACGTCGCCCGCGCTGTTCGCCGGCACGGGAAGGAGTGCGTCACTGGCGAGGTCGACTTCCCAGACCGATAGTTCTTCAACGAGTCCCGAGACAACATCCGGCGATCTCAGGTCCAGCCAGAGGTAATCGGCTTTCACCGCGTCCAGCAACGCTCTCGTCTCGGCGAACCGGGCCGTAGTTTCTGGTGAACCGTCAGTCGCTTCGCTGACGTCACTGCCCAGGATGACGGCGACGATGTCGTTTGGGCCGATCGCGAATGACGTCACCAGGCATCCTCCGGCATTTGCTGTCGTCCCCGTCTTGACTCCGGTCACGAGTCCTTCGGCAAGTAGTTGGTTCGTGGTCGTCACCCTGTAGCCGTCGGGCTCAACCTCTGAACTGAGGACAGCCTCGGTCTTGGACACGATCTCAGAAAAGAGCGGATTCTGAAGCGCAGCCTTGGTCAGGGTCGCAACGTCGCGCGCGCTCATCCCGTGGCCTTCCTCGTCGATCCCGGTTGGGTTCGCAAAGTGAGAAGCCGTGGCGCCAAGCCCGGCGGCTGTGGCATTCATCATCGAAACGAACTCCGCAATCGCCTGCTCGCCCGAGGCCGATTCGCCGAGCGCAGCGGTGCCGACATGACGGGCCAGAGCCAGGGTCGCATCGTTGCCCGAGGGGATGAGCATTCCGTGGAGTAAGTCGCTCACGGACAAGCTGTCTCCCGCCACCAGTCCGACCTGGGACTCCTCAGCACTAACCAGATCATCCTCGAGGATCTCGACGGTGTCGTCGAGATTCGCGCGTTCCAACACAACAAGCGCCGAGACAATCTTCGTCAGACTCGCCGGAGGCAGCGGCTCGTCCGGGTTTTGCGCGAAGAGCTCGGTCCCAGTCGAGATGTCCGTGACGTAGACAGCATCGGCCGAAATCGGCGGCGGCGGCATCGGCCGGTACCGCGCAATCTCCGCAGCGTGTGCCGGACCTGATAGTCCCGCGAATAGAGATGCGGTGGTGAGTGCGATTAGAACCCGGAGCGCAATGCGCCTGTTGAAACAACGCTGTCGAGCCCGTTCCATTCCCTCGACCTTCCTCAACCCGCTAATGCCTGAGCCGTGAATCGACTCGGCCAAGAGGTTCCCGCGCAAAGTATACGGGCGCGGATTTTTCAGCTCCCGAGCGATCAGGTACGCTTGGCTTCGATGGACTATCAAGTGCCAGCAACAGTCTCACAGGTGAGCGCCCCACAAGTCGCACGGGTGCGAGTCGCCGCAGTTGGAGACCTCCATGTCCGGGGGCGAGAAGAACCGAGTGTGGTCCCGGGTCTGTCCGGTCTTGCGGAGAACGCTGACCTCTTGCTTGTCGCGGGAGACCTGACCGATAACGGTCGCCTGCCGGAGGCGGAGGCAGCCGCTGAGCTCCTGGCTGCCGCACGACTACCCGTGGTCGCGGTGCTTGGCAACCATGACCTGCGATCGCTGCGCCGGATCGCATTCCGGCGGGCGCTCGAGCGCCGTGCCATCGAGGTGCTGGACGGTTGTGCCACAGTGGTTCGCTTGCCCAACGGTTTGCGTGTCGGAATCGCCGGGACGGCCGGCGGTGGCGGCGGTTTCTGGCCGAACGAGGGACCAACGGCAATCCACACGCGGACCCTCAAGCGCCTTGCCATTCGGGCCCGTCGAGAGTGCGAGGTACTTGAGCGTGCGCTGCTTTCCCTCGACGCCGATGTGCGGATCGCGGCTCTTCACTTCGCTCCGACCACGACGACGCTTGGACGAGAACCTCTCGCCAAGTACTGGATGCTCGGCAACTGCGAGCTTGGAGACGTCCTCGATCGGCGCATGCCTGATCTCGTCGTCCACGGGCACGCTCATCTCGGAACACTGAACGGGCGCACCCCGGGCGGCATTCCCGTGCGAAACGTAGCGCTGCCAGTGGTGGGCCGGGTTCACCTCGAGGTGCTGGAAAGGGCAGCCTGCGGACAGCATCCAGCTTTGGAACGAGTGCCGCTCGCGCGCTGGCAATGAGTCTGCGTCACTCAGCGAAGCTCAGCTCTGCCCGCCGGAGCGAAGCATTTGACTCGACCATCCGGCTCGACCTGACCCACAACCCGTATAGCTCATGCCCGGTCGCGATCGAAGCTGTCGGCGCGCGCCTGGACTCACCACCCGAATCGCTCGCGGCCGCATTTCGGCACCGGCTAGGCGAGGTCTACCGCGTGCCGGCGGGGTCGATACGCCTCTTCGGGAGCGTCGATGCCGCGATTCGCGTCCTCGCGAGCTGCCATCCGGGCCCGACTGTCGTCTTTCCGCCCGCGGCCGCCGCGACCCTAGTAGCGGAAAGCCGTCGGGGATCCGACGTGGTATCGATCGCGCGAGGCGCCGGTAACGACACCATCGTAGGGCCGGAAATCGCTTCAGATATCCCGGCGGATAGTCTGGCCATTGTCGATTCGCCATCCAACCCGCTGGGATCGATTGTTACGCCAGTCGACGCGGTGCGTTTGTCTCGCGCCTGTACATGCGTCGTCATTGACGAGCGATTTGCGGAGTTTTCCGGGTTCTCCCTGTTACCACTCGCCCTGGAACTCGACAACTTCGTCGTGATTCGGTCTTTTACCCCGTGGGCTGGGATGCCGGAGATCGCCTGCTCCTGGGCGGTAGCCCCCGCGGGATTGGCCGAGGAGCTGGAGCTTGGAGCGAACGCGGTTAATTCAGAGGCGATGGCAGGAGCGATGGCGACACTAGAGAGTCACGCGTCGGTTGCGCCAACGCTAAAGCTGGTTCGCGAGGAACGGTCTAGGCTATTTCGTTTTCTGCGCCGGTTGTCGTTCCTCCAACCGCTCCCTTCCTGGGGACCGTTCATCACCGGTCGCGTCACCGTTGTGTTACGTCAGGACCTCATCGATGGCCTCGCAAAGAGGGGAATTCTTATCCACGCCCCAGGGGAGCCCGGGTTGGAGGAATATGTTCGGATCGGCATCGGGTCGAGGACGGCGATGGATCGCTTGCGAGCGGCGCTCCTTGAACTTGGGCCCGAGTTAGTCGCCTGAGCGATCAGGATTGGGCGGCGAAACGGATGGCGTCCCGCTGCGCCGCAAAGAGCGTCGCTAAACCGAGATTGGCCAGATCCATCAACTCGTCGAGGTTCCGCCGACCAAACGGTTTTCCCTCAGCTGTGGCCTGGATCTCGACGAACGCTCCATCTCCCGTGCCCACGATATTGCAGTCGACCGCGGCACCGCTATCCTCAGCATAATCGAGATCGAGAACCGGCACGCCTCGAACGATGCCGACGCTGACGGCGGCGATCGGCGGTGCCAGAGGGTCTCGATTCAACCGTCCCTGCCGGCGCAGCGCGTTGATGGCGATTGCCAGGGCAACATATCCGCCAGTGATGGCGGCACAGCGCGTTCCCCCGTCGGCACGGACGACGTCACAATCGACGATGATCTGGCGCTCTCCCAGCAGCTTCAGGTCCACTCCGGCGCGTAGCGATCGTCCAATAAGACGCTGAATTTCGACCGTTCTACCGCCCTGTTTGCCGCTCACGGCTTCGCGGGGTGTCCGCTCCTTGGTGGAGCGGGGCAGCATCGAATACTCGGCCGTTACCCATCCTTTGCCCTGGCCCTTCATCCACGATGGCACCCGCTCGTCGATGGTCGCTGCGCAGAGGACGTGCGTGTCGCCGAGGCGTATCGACGCCGAGCCCTCGGCGAATGGCATCGTGTTCGGGATGATCTGAAGCACCCGCAATTCATCAGGGGCTCGGCCACTCGGGCGGCTCATTCAGGCTTGCCCTCCGTCGAGCGGGTGACAGGCCCCTGTCCCTCATAAACCTGGCGAATGCGTCGCAGTCGGTTGCCGAGCTCCTTCTCGAATCCGCGCTCGGTTGGCTGGTAATAGCTCGCTCCCTGGAGGTTGTCAGGGAGATTCTGTTGGGCAACGATGCCGTCCTCGAAGTCGTGGGCATACCGATAGCCGCGCCCATAGCCCAGCTCCTTCATTAGCGGTGTCGGAGCGTTGCGCAGGTGGATCGGTACAGGATCGTTCCGCGTGGACGCCACATCCGCTGATGCGGCGCCATAGGCGCGATAGACAGCATTGCTTTTCGGCGCCAGTGCGAGATAGATCGCGAGTTCCGCGAGAGCCAGTGCACCTTCCGGCATCCCGAGAAAGTGCACGGCCTGTTGCGCGGCGTTGGCGAGGGGAAGAGCATTCGGGTCGGCCAGTCCAATGTCCTCGGTTGCGAATCGTACGAGGCGACGGGCCACGTAAAGCGGATCGTCGCCTCGCTCCAGCATTCTCGCCAGCCAGTAGACAGCAGCATCGGGATCGGAGCCGCGCAATGTCTTGTGGAGCGCTGAAATGGCGTCGTAATGCGCTTCACCCGACTTATCGTAAGCGGCCGCGCGTCGTTGTGCCGCCTGAAGCACCCGCTCGGCGTCGATCGTACCGCCGACGTCCAGTCCTGCCGCCGCGAACTCGAGCGTGTTCAGCGCAAACCGGGCGTCGCCGTTGGCCAGGTTGACCAGCAGCGATCGCGCTTCCTCTGACAGATTGAGCCGTCGGCCGCCGAGACCGCGGTCGACATCCGTCAGCGCCCGGGAAACGATCGTTTCGATGTCGCTGTCGTCGAGCGCTCCAAGGACCACGACCCGCGAGCGGGAGAGAAGCGGTGCGTTGACCTCGAACGACGGATTCTCGGTGGTCGCTCCGATCAGGATCACCGTGCCCTCCTCAACATGAGGCAGGATGGCATCTTGCTGGGCTTTGTTGAAGCGGTGAATCTCATCGATGAACAAGACCGTACGCTGACCGTACATTCCAAGTCGGTCCGCCGCCTCGCGCACGATCGAGCGAAGCTCGGCCACTCCTGACGAGACGGCACTTATGGCGACGAAATGAGCACGGGTCTCGTTGGCAATCAGTCTGGCGATGGTGGTCTTGCCTGAGCCCGGGGGCCCCCAGAGCACCAGCGAGATGAGCTGATCCTGCTCCACAGCCTGGCGCAACAAGGTTCCCGCGCCAATCACGTGATCGTGACCAACGACCTCGGCCAGACTGCGCGGTCGCATACGCGCGGACAGCGGCGCCGCCTGCTCGAGGGTGGCGCGGCGGTTTGCTTCAAACAGATCCACAACAACCTCTTAGTGGGAAACGCGCCATTCAGTCCGAATCGGCGATCTGCCGTTCAATTCGCTTGAGGAGTTCCTCGACCTGCGTGCGTGTTTCCAGCTCGAGCTCATCGAGTCCCTCGAGGACCTCGGTTGCCAAATCAAGCCGCAAGAGAAGCTCGTGGACGGAAGCCCTATCTTCTGGGGAATCTCCGCGTGCCTGTCCCGGCTCGCTCATGCGGTGATCGCCAGTATCAAAAAGGCACCGAACGGGACGAGGCCATATTCGATGGCGTCCCGGAGGCGGAGATCTCCCCGCTCGAGCGTCGTTTGGATCGCGCCCACCGCCCAGTAGAAGACGACGAAAAGGACCGCGCCACCGGTCCAACCATGGGTCGGCCACCACATCAATGGCGCAACCGCGGCCGCAACGGCAGCTCCGGCAAGAATTGCCAAGGTCAGCTTTCTGCCGATGTCGGCCCGGGAGCGCTCAAATGCCTCGACCGCAAGAAGCGCGCTGAGGGCACCCGCGAGCAGTGCTGTGATCGGCGTCGGCAGCTTGTTCAAATAGACGGCGCTCAGGGCGAGAAAAGCAACCGGATGGATCACCAGCGCCTGGATCGTCGTTGCTGTCCTCTGGGCTGAATCATCCGCATCGTCCAGCAGGTCGCGAGAAAGTAAGGACCCGGCGTTGCCGAGGAATGCGATCAGCGGCCCGACGACGATCATAGTGGTGTTGTGGAACGTCGCGACCAGAAGGATCGCTGCCGCGGTGGAGACAACCGGAACGATCCACACCAAATTGACGCTCAGCGCTCCGTTGATCGCTCTGTCATCCGACCGCGCTGCACTGCGATCGGCGAATAAGGCGCCGACACCGGCAGCGACCGTCGCCGCGACCGCAACACTCCAGAAGAGAGCGTTGGTCGTTTGTGCCAGGGGAAGTGGATTCGTGGTGGGGCTTCCCGTCGCATAGATGGCCAAGACGAAGACGATTGCGGAAATCGCGATACTGACGACTAGTCCCAGCCCAGACCCCGGCTGATGGGCCGATTGCGGTCCCGGAGCGGGCGGGCCGAGATCGGGGCGGATCGGCACCTCATTTGGAGTGCGCGTTGATTCAACGGGGAGTGAGGGTTCCTCGACAGCGTCCGATTCTAGCGCTACCTCGTCCCCTCCTGCCTGTGGTTCGGTGACGTGAACTGGTTCCTGCCGGCGGCCGAAGCTGAGTCTCGGTTTCATGTGATCGTTTCCAGACCGGCGTAGCCCGCTTGGTGCCGCATCATTTGCTGATCATACCCTGCGACCGCGCGGCGCCGGTCACTGGTGTGCTGTCCGCGAGGGCCGCGCTGATGGCGGTCATTGGGATTGCCCCTTGACGCAGGATCTCGGGTCTTTCGGTCGTGGCGAGGACGATGGTCGAGGGCGTGCCGCCTGGCGCCCGTCCACCATCAACGACAAAAAGGGGCCTCGGCAGCCCTAGAACATCCACTTCTCTCGCCTCGACGGCGGGCGGGGCACCGGAACGGTTGGCCGAGGTTACCGCCAGCGCTCCACCGGCCACTGCGATGATCGCACGGGCCAGTGGGTTGTCGGGCACTCTGACGGCTACTGTTTCGATCCCGTCTGGTGTGAGCGTCGTGACACCGTTTGGCAGATCCGGGAGAGCGGGTAGCACCAACGTCAGCGCTCCCGGCCAGAAGGCGTGTGCCAATCGGGCCGCCATCCTCGGCATCCGAGGGGTCAGCCTGGAGACGTGGGCCGGGTCGGCGATAAGAACGGGGATGGCTTTTTCGGTAGGCCTACCCTTGAGTGTGTAGACACGTTCGATAGCGTCCGGCCGGTCGATTGCCGCGGCGAGCCCATAGACGGTATCGGTCGGGATGGCGATGACTTCGCCGCTCCTGAGCGCGCGGGCGGCGCGACGAACTACGTCCGCGATAACTTCAGAGTCACCCGCGGCTGCTGACGCAATTTGAACCGCGCGTGCGCTCACAATGCGGCCTTGATCTGCTCTGCGACGGCGCGGGTAATTCCTGGCACGGCCAGCAATTCCTCGGTCGGCGCGTCCTGAATGCCTTTTAGCGAGCCAAAATGGCGAAGGAGCGCCTGCTTGCGCTTCGGACCCACCCCGGGGATCTCGTCGAGACGGGATTGAAAAGTCGTCTTGCTCCGTTTCTGCCGGTGAAATGAAACGGCGAAGCGGTGTGCTTCGTCGCGTACTCGCTGCACGAGGAACAGCGCCTGGGAGTCTCGAGGCAAGACAATCGGCGCGGCGTTCTCCGGCACGAAGAGCTCTTCGTTTTCTTTTGCCAGCGCCACGATCGGTTGCTCGGTCCAGCCGACGTCCTGGAGTCCAGTCAAGGACGCGCTAAGCTGACCCTTGCCACCATCGACGATGACGAGATCCGGGATCGTCGACCATTTTCCATCCTCGCCATCGCCCGCCTCCGCCGCGCGGCGAAATCTCCGCGAGATGACCTCGCGCATCATCGCAAAGTCGTTACTTCCTTCCACTGTCTTGATCGAAAACCGACGATACTCCTTTTTCGCGGGACGACCATCCTGGAAGACGATCATGCTCGCCACGGGATTCGTGCCTTGTAAGTTCGAGATATCAAAGCATTCGATGCGGCGAGGGAGCCGAGGGAGATCGAGGGCCGAGGCCAGTTCGGTCATTGCGGCCGTCATCCGCTGCTCGTCGGAGAGAAACTTCAAGCGGCTCTGTTCAAGGTTTTCTTCCGCGCTCTTCGCCACCATCGCCACGAGGTTGCGTTTCCGACCCCGTTTCGGCACGGTGATCGAGACGGGGCCTCCGCGTCGCTCTGCAAGCCAGCTCGTAAGTAGCTCGGCTTCTCCGGCGGGGAGTTCGTGTCCGAGCATGAGCGAGGCCGGGACCACCGCGGCGTCCGCGTAGAACTGGCTCACAAAACTGGAAAGAATCTCACTAGGCGCATCTTCCAGGCGCGCCTGCATGGGGAAGAACTCTGACCCGAGTAATCGTCCACCGCGCAGGAATCCGACCTGCACGCCGGCGTCTCCGCCGTCGCCTTTCGCGACCGCCACTAAATCTGCGTTCTGCTGATCGGACCCGACGATCTTTTGGCGTTCGAGGACATGTGTGATCGCCGTGATCCGGTCGCGAAGCTCACCCGCGCGCTCGAAATTCCAGGCGTCGGCGGCCTGTGCCATTTCTTCTTCGAGCGAGCGCAAGATCTCGTCTGCTTGACCATTGAGAAACATTGCCGCGCCGTCGACGGCCTGCATGTAGGTTGGGCGGTCGACCAACGCGATGCAGGGCGCGGTACACTGATGCAAGTGATAGTAGAGACAGACCTCTTCATTGCCGGTGATGCGCTTGTCGCACTTCCGATAGGGAAAGAGCCGATTGAGCAAGTTCAGGGTGCGATAGGCGGATCCCGCGGATGTGTACGGACCGAAATAGCGTCCACCGTCGTCGACGATGCGGCGAGTGGAAATGATCCGGGGCCATTCCTCGTTGGTGATCTTGAGGTACGGATACGTCTTGCTGTCTTTCAGCATGACGTTGTACCTGGGTTGATAACGCTTGATCAGCTCGTTCTCGAGGATTAAAGCTTCAGTCGCGGTGTCGGTCCGGATGACGTCGAAATCGGCGATGTGCCGCACCAGCTCGCGGGTCTTGGCGTCTACATGTCGTGTCGATTGGAAGTAGGAGCGAACGCGGTCCCGCAGGCGCATAGCCTTGCCGACGTAGATCACATTGCCGTGCGCGTCCCGCATCAGGTAGACGCCGGGGGCGGCGGCGAGCGCTCGAAGTCTTCTTGAAAAGTCGGGCTTTGTCGCTGGGCTCATGGGGACAAGTGTACGGCGTGGCTGAATCGCTCGAACGGAATCGGCGCCAGATGCTTTACGAGGAGAGCGCGACCTCATCGATAGCGCCGTCCCGAATGCGGAATCCGCGAATCGCGGGGCGATCACGGTCGGCCAGGGAACAGATCAGGAACACCGCATTGGGCCAGAAGGCAAGCTCGACGTCGGTCGCGGAGGGATACGCGGGTGACTCCGGGTGCGAGTGATAGATGGCGACGAGCTCCAACCCTTGCGCGGGAAACTCGCGAAACTCGAGATCTATCAGTTGCGCGGGATCGATCTCATAGAGCCGGTTGCCGGGCGCGACATTGCGCGTTTCATACAACTGCACGGGCACGCCGTCGCGGCCGGCGATGATTCCGCAGCACTCCCGCGGGGCCTCTCGCATCGCGTGATCGATGATCGCCGCGTGCATGTCGGTGGGAAGGATAAATTCCCCCCCGGCCGATTTCGGAGACGCGCCGGTATTCAAATGCTGGCGCCGCCCGCCATTGCCGGAATGATGCCGACTTCGTCGCCGGCCGATAGCCGCGTGTCGACCCCTTGGCCGTCACGGACGTTTTGTCCATTGACAAAAACGTTGACGAACCGGCGAAGCTGACCGGATTCGTCGCGAATTCGCTCTCCAATCCCAGGATGGGCTGCGTCGAGTGCGTCCAGCACCTCCGCAACATTCGCACCGGCCACGATCACTTTGGCGTCTCCGCCCGTGAATCGACGCAACGGAGTCGGAATGAGCACAGTGATTCCCGCGTCGTTCTGCACGTTGTGTCTCCCACTCGAGTGAACGTCAGTCGAGATCCCAGAGTCCGGTGGTCAGGTATCGAGACCCACCGTCGCAGCCAATGACGACGATGCAGGCGCATCGGCCTTCGAGCGATAGCTCGGAGCCAAGCCGGGCCGCGGCCGCCAGATTGGCGCCTGTCGAGCTGCCGGCGAAATAACCCTCGGCGCGAGCGAGCGCTCTCGCCGCGTCGAACGCCTCGTCAGTGTCAATACCTTCGATCTGATCGGGGATCGATGGATCGAAGATCCCCGGCACGATCGCAGTCGGCAGGTGCTTGAGTCCTTCGATGCCGTGAAAGGCTTCGGCCGGCTGAACGCCGACGAGCTGGACCGGAGCCTGCTCGGCCAGGTACTGCCCGGCTCCCATCAGGGTACCCGTGGTCCCGAGAGCCGCGACGAATTGGGTCAGCCTGCCGCCCGTCTGTGTCCATAGCTCCGGTCCGGTTGTCCTGTAGTGGGCAGCCGTGTTTGCCGGATTGTTGTACTGGTCCGCATAAAAGTACCGGTATGGAGCGTTCGCCACGATCTCGCGCACCAGCCGGATCGCGCCATCCGACCCTTCATATGGGTCGCTGTAGACGACGTTGGCGCCGTAGGCGGCAAGCGTTCGCTTCCTCTCGTCCGACGCACTCTCCGGCACCACCAGGGTCACCGGGATCTCGAGCGCGGCGCCAAGCATGGCGTAAGCGATGCCGGTATTCCCTGAAGTGGCATCGATCAGCGTTCGCCCCACGACGAGGTCACCGGCGGCGAGGGCAGACTCGATGATCGAGAGCGCGGTGCGATCCTTGATCGAACCGCCGGGGTTCACCCATTCCAACTTAAGGTGGATTTCGATCGATTCAGGCAGACCCAGGTGCCGCTCGAAGCGCCGCAGTCTTACGAGCGGGGTATTGCCAATCGAACGAACGACCGCGGTCTCCGCTAGGACCGAGGTTCTCTCGTTTCCGACGGTGGCGGGAACTCTCGTCATAGAAACGCCCTAACGTGAATTGCGCTGGCTGACGAGCGTCGCTGCAGACAATTCTCAGTTCTTCATCAAGAAATAGGATACCGCGTCGAGTGCCTCAAAGCTACGATAGGGGTAGGGCAAACCGGCACCCACGAATCGGCGAGGAAGCATGGATCGACTCTCCCCGAACCACGCCGCGAGCCTGCCCGGAGGCTCGATGAGGAACTTGCCGGTTTCAGCGCCGTTCGATCTTGCCCGGACTACCGCGCCGGCATGGTGGGCGCGAGGGCGATGGCCGAACGTCGACTGGAGAAGCGGCGCCTTCATCTGGGTCGGCTGGGATACCGGAGAGGTCGCCTGGCGCTCGGTGCGGCAAGTCGACTGCCAGACATTGAAAATCACCGGCTCCGGTCACGGCGAGCGCGATGCTCGCTGGGCGATCGCCGTGCTTGGCACGAATGCCGTCATGCCGAAATTCGAAGATCCCGTGCTGGCAGCTCTGGCGCGCAATCACGCGGGAATGCGCCCGTGGTCGGCCGGCTCACTTTTCGAGGGCGCCGTCTCATCAATTGTTGGTCAGAGCATCAGCGTGGCAGCAGCCGCCACCACCGAGCGGCGGGTGTACGAGCGCTTCAACGACCGAATCGTTGTCGACGGACGGCCGTTCTGGCCGCCGCCGCAGCCCGAGCAATTGGCATCCAGCAGCGCGGCGTTTGTCCGAGAATCGGGGGTGACGACGAAGCGAGCCGAGGCTCTCGTTGCGGTTGGTGCGCTATTCGCCGACTTGAGCTCAGCAGCGCCTGACGGCGATCTGGTTGTGGAAATGGAACGCCTGGCTGCCATTTCCGGCATTGGACCGTGGACCATACAATCGGCACGCTTGTGGGGTGTCGCCGACCCCAATGCCCATCCCACCCGGGATGTTGCGCTTCTCCGCGCCGCGCGGGCCCACTATCCGGAGATCTCGGATTTGAAGGCTCTTGACCGGGTGGCGGAACGCTGGAAACCGTTCCGCGGCTGGGCCGCACGATTACTCTGGCTGGATCTTCTCGGATACGACGACGCTGGCGCAGTGGCCGGGCATCTATCGACGCCCGATGATACACGACATATCCCATGAGCTTAAGCCGGCTCGATATCTTCGAAACCCCGCACGACACCCTGGAGCAACTGGCCAGACTCCGCCATGACGAACCGCAGGCTGTCCAGGTAGACCAGGACTTCGAGGAGCTCTGGCCCTTCGAGTGATTCGACGGCGTCCGCGAGATTGCAACACTCGCGG
>JAICRA010000003.1 GCA_025937615.1 Thermomicrobiales bacterium
GCAGAGGCGTGGAGTCGCCAGAACGACTCGCGATGAGGCCGTCCAGTGCCTGCCAGTTCGATTGCGACGAAGACGAGGTCACGAGGCTCTCCCACGGCGAGTGATGGCCCGGCACCCTTGCCGCGCGGTTTGCCGCCACCGATTGCTCCGCGCGCCTATTGTGCGACGGAATCAGCTCCCTGTCGCGTACTGGGGTGATGGGTGAGAGGGTGATTACTCGCTACGCTCGTGGTGATGGGGGATAGGAAACGAGTTCTCGTTCTCCCTTTCACCCCATCACCCCATGACCAATCACCCGTCACCCTCAAAACAACAACGGCACCTGGCGGAACCCGCGCAGGAAATTTCCGCTCCAGACGACCTCGTCCTCGGGGACCGCCAGCCGGAGCTCCGGGTAGCGCCGGATCAGCGTCTCGAAGGCGATCTGCCCCTCGACACGGGCCAGCGGCGCGCCAAGGCAGACATGGATCCCCTTGCCGAAGGCGACGTGCCGGTTGGCGTCGGGCCGGCTGATATCGAAGGTGTTGGGATCGGTGAAGCGCTCCGGGTCCCGGTTCGCGCTGGCCAGGCTGACGGCAACCTGCTCCCCCTTCACGACTGGCGTGGCCGCGATCGTCAAGTCCTCCTTGGCGAAGCGCCGGCCGATGAAGTCGACCGGGCCCCAGTAGCGCAGCGTCTCCTCAACGACATTCTTGGCCAGACCTGGGTCCGCCTTGAGCGCGGCCAATTGCTCCGGGTGGGTCAGCAGCGCGACCACGCCGTTGCCCACCAAGTTGACCGTGGTGACGTGGCCGGCCAGATACATTAGGAAGACGGTCGCCAGTGTCTCCTCCTCGGTGAGAGTGTCGCCGTCGTCTTCCATGAGGACCATCCGGCTGATCATGTCTTCGGCCGGCTCGCGGCGCTTGCGCGCGAAGAGCTCCTTGAGGTAGGCGGTGAAGTCGCGCAACCCCTGTCGCACCTGCTCGTTCATGGCCTGGTCGCGTCCGCGGTCGACACGGAGCAAGTTCTCGGTCCAGCCCCGGATCCGCTCGCGATCCTCGCGTGGGATCCCCAGCAGATCGGAGATGACCGTGACCGGAAAGGGATAGGCAAACTGGCTGACCAGCTCCATCCGCCGGTTGCCGGGGGTCTCGCCGCGAGCCTCCGCGTCGCGCTCGGCCCTGTCGAGGAGATCGTCGACGGTCTTCTGGATGCTGGGCCGCATCGCCTCCATGCCACGGCCGGTGAAACTCGGCTGTACCAGCTTGCGGATGCGCGTGTGATCGGGAGGGTCGATGGAGATGATGCTGCGCGCGAACGGCCGGAACTCCTCCGGCGTCTCGTCGTGCTCCCGCTGCTCCGCGGATAAGAGAGAACGCGGATCGACCGAGAAGCGATCATCGAGCAGGGTCGCCACGACATCGTCGTAATGAGTGACAAAGAACGTCTCGCGGTTGAAGAACCGATCCCGGGGGCTCTGCGACTCCTTTCCATCGTCGTCGCTACCGAACTTGACGCGGGTGACGCGGCCCTTCTCGCGCAACGCGTCGTAGGTGTCATAAGCCGTGGCCATGAATGTGGGGTCGGTGATGTCCAGCTTGACGACCTCAGTCGACGACGACACCCCGCCGTTCGCTTCCGTAGCGATGGTCTGAGGCACATCTGATGTCTTTACGGTTGCCATGCTATTTCTCCGATTCACGTCCTGTTCGCCTTCGCTCACTACCACCGGACCATCCGGCGAAGTTGTGAGCCTCTCGATGTCAGTTGAGTCGTGCCTTGCTCCTGGCACTGGTGCGCTGTGACCGCCTCGTGTTCGGCTCGTCCATGGCGGCTGTTTCCTCTTCGCCAGCACAGTCGTCATCCCAGGCGGGGAGATCGTCACCAACGTTCATCCTGACCGGACCTGGGGTTTGCGCTTCGAGCGCGGCGAAGGTCCGCTGCAAGAGATCGAGCGCCCGACCGAGCTCGGCCAGCTCATCTGGCGAGGCCTGGGAGAGTTGCGCCGCCAGCTCCTCTGTCAATGACCGCTCGACGAGCTCACTCGCGGCCAAACCGGCGTCGGTCAACGCCAGGCGGAGCCGCCGGCGGTCATTCGGGTCAGGCTCCCGGCGCACGAGCTCGCGACGCTCCAGGCGATCGATGATGCCGGTGATGACGGCCGGGGTGACCTGCCAGAGACGAGCCAACTCACCTGGCGAAGACGCGCCATGCCGAATGCCGCTGAGGGCGGCGTATTGGCGTAAGCTGAGACCGGCATCGGTCCCGGCCCGGTGGACGCGTGCCGTCGCCCACCGGCGCAGGACGGGAAGCAGCTCCAGCGCCTGTCGTGCTCGGTCCACCGTTGCCGACATCTGGCCCGTCGTCATCACATCCTCGCAAGAGTTCCCGCTGCGGCGCCCGCGCGTCGCTGGTTCGTAGCCCGTCAAGATTACTTTATCACAGAAAATATTTCCCTGGCAAATCGAAACTGGGTTCGAGTTCTCCTTGTCTCGTCATCAGCACACAGGACCCGGCTCCCCTTGGCAAAGGGCCGAGTCGTTCGTGCCTCTCTGGCATGCCGGTTGCATTCGGTTCCGCAGCCTGGCGGGCAATCCGCTTGCCCATTGCGCTCATTCGCGGCGACTACTGGGCCCGCCAAGAGAAGGAGTTCCCATGCGTCGATCGAACATGGCCGCCGCGACGCTCGGTCTCGCGCCCTGGGTCTTGGCGGGATCGCTCTTCCTCGGAGAGGACGTGGCCGTCTCTGCCCAGGATGCAACCTCGGCTCCCGTCGAGGTCACCATGGAGGCGCCAACGGCGTCGGCGGAGCCCCGGGCGGACGCCGTCGACGGCGAAAGTGCCCCCTCGGCCATGCCATCGGCCGGGGTCGGTCCCGGTCTCGCGTCCGGCGGCACTGGACCGCTCTCGCTCGGCGCTCTGGTCGGCGCCGGCGTCGCGGCAATTTTCGCGTTACGCGAGCGGTTCAAGAACCGCTGATCCTCCCTCCATCCCGGCTGAGAGCGGCCGGAACATCATCGGTACTACCCTTTCACCCGCCCTACAATTCACGCCGACGGTCACCACGATGATCGGCGCCGCGACGCCAGGGAACTGATTGGGTGATTGCCGAATTCTTGGTGCGGCGGCTCCTGCAGATGGTGCCGCTGTTGATCGGGGTCTCGGTGCTTGGCTTCGCCATGATGCACCTGGCACCGGGTGGACCGACCGCGCTCTACACCATGAACCCGAATGTCACCGCCGAGGACGTCGAGCGGATCAAGGAGGCATGGGGACTCAACGATCCGCTGCACGTTCAGTACCTGCGCTGGGTCGGCAACATGTTCAGCGGCAATTTCGGCAATTCGTTCCGGGGCGGGGCCGAGGTGCGAGGGCTGATCATCGAGCGTATTCCCGCCACCCTTCAGCTGATGGGCACCGCGTATCTCATCGCGGTGGTTCTGGGGTTCTTCATCGGTACGCTGGGGGCGTTCCGGCAATACTCTGTTTTCGATTATCTCGCCACCACAGGGGCTCTAATCACACTCTCCATCCCCACCTTCTGGTTCGGGTTGATGGTGATCTTCATATTCGCCGAACAATTAGGTTGGATTCCCTCGGGAGGGACGCGTTCGCTCGGAAGCGGCGGCGGCGGATTGCTCGACCAGCTTCACCACCTAGTTGCTCCGGCGTTCGTGCTCGGTCTCGTGCTCACCGCTCAGTGGAGTCGCTATTTTCGGACGAGTCTGCTCGAGACCAAGAATCAGGAGTACGTGCGGACGGCACACGCCAAGGGACTCGCGAGCAGCGAGGTGCTCCGTTACCACATCCTGCGTAACGCGATCCTGCCGATCATCGCGCTGGCCGGGGTGCAGCTCCCGGCTGTCTTCAGCGGCGCCCTGGTAGCCGAGAGCATTTTCGGTTGGGCCGGGATGGGGCGTCTCTTCCTCGATGCCCTGACCTACCGAGACTATCCCGTGCTGATGGCGATGTTGATGATCACGGCGTTCCTCGTCGTCATCGGCAACCTGCTGGCGGACGTTGCTCTGGCCATCGTCGACCCCCGCGTGCGAGCGATCTAACGGGGCGTGGGAGGAACGATGGCCGCGACCCCGGCTGCCCCAACTGCCACGTTGAGCATGCCGGCTCGAATGAGCCGGCAAGAAAGCATCGCCGGTCAGATCTGGCGGAGATTCCGCCAACACCGGATGGCGATGTTCGGACTGATCACGATCATCGTGCTCTTTCTTGCCTCGCTCTTTGCCCCGGCCATCGCGCCGTACGACCCGGATCAGGTCAACCCCCTTGCTCGGCATCAGCCACCATTCTCCGCGGGCCATCTGCTTGGTACCGACGAGATCGGTCGCGATGTCTTGAGCCGGTTGCTTTTCGCGGGTCGCGTCTCGCTGACCGTCGGCTTCGCCGCGATGCTGGTGACGATCATTGTCGGCTCGCTCGTGGGGCTCTGCTCCGCCTACTACGGTGGCAAGATCGACGTCTTGCTGATGCGCTTGACCGATGTCTTCCTTTCGTTTCCCACGATCTACCTGTTGCTGGTGCTCGCGGCATTCGTGCGGCCATCGGTGCTGTCGATCACGCTGATCGTCGGCTTTACGGCCTGGATGGAAGTGGCCCGGATCGTCCGCGCGCAGTTCCTGACGCTCAAAGAGCAGGAGTTCGTCACCGCGGCACGCGCGATGGGATCGACGGCACCGCGGATCATGCTCCGCGAGCTGCTCCCAAACGGCGTCGGGCCAATCATCGTCGCGGCAACGTTGCAGGTGGCGGCCGCAATCCTCGCCGAGTCGTACATCTCTTTTCTGGGTTATGGCATTCAGCCGCCGCAAGCGAGCTGGGGCATCATGCTCAACAACGCCCAAGAGTTCTTCACCCGGGCACCCTGGCTGGCAGTCTTCCCTGGGGTGGCGATCACCCTGGCCGTGCTGGCCTTCAACTTCGTCGGTGACGGCCTGCGCGACGCCTTCGATCCCCGGCAGCGGATGCGCTAATTCGTAAGACCGGGCACAATAGCGCCGCGTGCTCACGTTCAAGACAGGTTGTCACGTCGCCGGAACGATTCGGCGCGTGTGGTTCAGGTAGAGGAGGAACACCGTGGGTCAGGCTGACGCGATCACGACTCTGTTCGAGAGCATTGTCAGTGGGCGGCTCTCCCGCCGGCGGGCGCTCCAGCGCGCCGGTGCGCTGGGACTTGGCGTAGCGACCGCGTCGGCGTCGCCGGGTCGGCTTGGCGGTTTGATGAGCGAGGCGCGGGCCCAGGAGGGCGGCGAGATCATCGTCGGCTCGTCGCAGGAAGCGGTCAACTTCAACCCACTGCTCTACACCAACACCGGACCGGACACGCTCCCCGACGTGCTCATGTTCGACAGCCTCTTGAAAATCACGCCTGAGGGCACGTTCGTCCCGAATCTGGCGACGGAGGTTCCCACCCAGGAGAACGGGGGCATCTCCGAAGACGGGCTCACCTGGACGTTCAACCTGCGAGACGACGCCAAGTGGCACGACGGCGAGCCGTTCTCGTCCCGTGATGTCCAGTTCACCTGGGAGACGATCATGAACCCGGACGTGGCGGTGCGCTCCCGCACCGGCCATGACAAAGTCGAGTCCGTCGAGGCACCCGACGAGCACACCGTGGTCATGACCTTGAAGGAGCCGTTTGCCCCCTTCCAGCTCCTCTGGACCGGCGGGGTGACCTCCATCATCCCCGCTCACATCCTCGGCGACGGTCAAGACATCAATACCGCCCCCTTCAACACGTCGGCTCCTGTTGGCACGGGACCTTTCAAATTCGTCGAGCATGTCAGCGGAGATCATCTGACAGTCGAGCGCAATCCCGACTACCACGGCGGCGCTGCCAAGCTCGACCGCATCATCGTCAAGCTGATCCCAGAAGTTCCACTTATGTTCACTCAGCTCAAGACCGGCGAGGTCCAGGTCATCGACTACCAGAGTGTTCCCGCCGAACGATGGGAAGAGGCGCAGAATACAGAGGGGATTACGGCTGTTTGGAAGCCGACGAACTTCGTCGAGTTCATCTATTTCAACAACTCACTTCCGCAGTTCCAGGACAAGCGCGTCAAACAGGCGCTCTACCACGCCATGGACACCCAGACCATCATCGACACGATCTACTACGGTTTCGAGAACCCGACCCTCACCTACCTCAACCCGGACCACTGGGCATACAACCCCGATGTCAAGACCTATCCGTACGACCTGGAACGGGCGAACGCCCTCCTCGACGAAGCGGGCTGGGTGCGCGGCGACGACGGAGTGCGGGCCAAGGACGATGTGCGGCTGGCTTTCAGCATGTCAACGACGACCGGCAACCTCAGTCGGGAGAGCGCGCAACTGGTCCTGCAGCAGGCGTTCCAGGAGATCGGCGCCGAGATGACGATCGACAATCGTCCTGCATCGACGCTGTGGGGGGACGATGTTCCGGCTGGGAGGTACGAGACGTTGATGGTGGCCTGGGACAACCCGATCCCCAGTGATCCGGATCCCACGTCGCGTCTCCACAGCAGCATGATTCCATTCGAATCCGGCTCCGGCGCGAACTATGTTGCATTCAAGAACGAAGAGGCCGACGCGCTGATGGAGCAGGGCGTGCGCGAGACCGATCAAGAAGCGCGCGCCGAGATCTACCGGAAGCTGCAGGAACTCCTGGCCGAGGAATTGCCCTGGGCGCCGTTGTTCAACAATACTGATCGCTTTGCCCACGTGAGCTCACTCCAGGGGTACCGGCCGAATCCGTACATGGCGACGAACTTCGACAATGCGGCGGAGTGGACGCTCGCCGCAGAGTAATTCCAGCCACAGGCCCCTCTTCCCAGTGCGCTGGGAAGAGGGGCAGGAAGGTGAAGGCTAGCGGATCGTGAAACATGCCTACGAGTACATCGTCGTCGGTTGCGGCGGTCTTGGTAGCGCGGCCACGTATCGCCTGGCGCGCGAGGCCGGAGGTGAAGTGCTGGCGCTGGAGCAGTTCCGGCTCGGCCACGACAATGGCGCCTCGCAGGACCACTCTCGCATCATCCGCCTCTCCTATCACGATCCCACCTACACCGCGTTGACCCCCCACACCTACTCCGCTTGGGGCGAGGTCGAAGAGGAGTCGGGCGTTCAACTCGTTGTCAACACTGGCGGCCTCGACCTGGCCGCACCCGGCTGCGAAAGCATCGGCAACTACGCGGCCGCGATGACCGCGGCCGGTTTCCCCTATGAGGACCTCTCCGCGGACGAGGCCATGCGACGCTGGCCGCAATGGCGCCTCGACGAGGACGATCGGGTGCTCTACCAGGCGGACGCGGGTCTGGTCGATGCCAGAAAAGCGAACGCTGCCCACATCGCGCTGGCACGAGCGCACGGCGCGACCGTGCTCGACAACACGGCGGTCCGCGAGATCAAGGCGAACGACGCCGGCGTCGAGGTTGTCACCGACGACGCGATCTTCCGAGCCGGCAAGCTCGTCGTGGCGGCGGACGCCTGGACGAATCAGGTTCTGGCCGGCGTCGGCTTCTCTATGCCGCTGACGATCACTCAGGAGCAGGTTACGTTCTGGGCGACACCCCATCTGCGCCAGTTTGCACCGGATCGCTTTCCGATCTGGATCTGGCATGGTGACGACTTCTATGGCTTCCCGGTCTACGGCGAAGTGGCGACCAAAGCCGGCGTCGACGTGGGCGGGCAGGTGGTCACGACCGAGACCCGCACCTTCGAGAAGGACCGCGAGGCCAACGAGCGTCTCGTCGCCTTCCTGGAGCGGCGCCTCCCCGGTTATACCGGACCCGAGCTCTATACCAAATCCTGCCTCTACACGATGCCGCCGGATCGCAACTTCACCATCGATTTCGTTCCTGGTGAGCCGAGGATTGTCGTGGCCCAGGGCGCGGCCCACGCGTACAAGTTCGCAGCCCTCATCGGCAAGATCCTCGCCGACCTGGCCGTGCGCGGTGAAACGCGCTACCCGATCGAGGCGTTCTCCGCGACCCGCGCCGCACTGAGCGATCCCGCCTACGAGCTGGCGCTGCACATCTAGCCCCGTTCTAGCAGCTTCGCTTGCTCGAGCAAAAAAGAGGATCGCCCCATGACTGAATCGTGGCTGCATAGCCTGTTCACGCCCGAGGAAGCGGCCGCGCTCACCGCCGATCTCGTGGCCATCCGTAGCTATCCTGGCGAGGAAGGCCCGGTGCAGGGTTACGTCGCGGGGTGGTTGGAGGCGAACGACCTCGATCCTGAGCTCCAGCCGACCGAAGGTGACCGGCCAAATGTGATCGCCCGCGTCGAAAATGGCGCTGGGCCGGCGCTCTTGCTCAACGGTCACGTCGACACGGTACTCGCGGTCGAAGGCTGGTCGTCCGACCCTTGGACGCCTCACCGGGACGGTGACCGGCTCTACGGTCTGGGCGCCGCCGACATGAAGTCGGGTGTCGCGGCGTCCATGCTGGCTACCCGCGCCCTGGCGCAGAACCGGGATCACTGGCGTGGATCGGCCCTCTTCTCCTCGGTCGTGGACGAGGAGGCCTATTCGATCGGGGCGCGAGCGCTGATCGCCTCCGGCTTCCGGGCGGATTACTGCGTGGTGACGGAGTCGTCGTGGGAGCGGCCGGCACTCGGCTCAGTTGGCAAGGTGCTGGTGAGGATCGACGTCACGGGGAAAGCAGCCCACGCCTCCTGGCCCTGGAAAGGGATCAACGCCGCCACCGAGGCGGCCAGACTGGTGGCCCGACTCGACGAGATCCCGCTTCTGGAGCACCCGCGCATGCGTGGCAGCCGCTGCGTCCTCTCGTTCGCCAGCGGTAACGACCAGTACGTCATCACCGTGCCGGAAAAGGCGCGGGTGATCCTCAATCGCATGATCGTCGCCGGCGAGAGCAGCGAGAGCGTGCTGGCCGAGGTGCAAGCACTCATCGGCGACCTGGAATCTCCGGCAACATTCGAGCTCGCCATTGACCCACCGTATTACCCGCCCTGGGAGACCGATCGAGAGCATCCCCTGGCTCTCGCGCTGGCCCGCGCGTACGAGGCAGAGTCGGGACGACGCCCCGAGTGGGGCTACGCGGGATTCGGGGACATGAATCTCTTCTCAGAGGAAGCGGGGATACCAACGGTGATGATCGGCCCGCGTGGCGAGAACTTCCATCAAGCAGACGAGTGGGTCGACGTCCCGAGCATTGCCGCGACCTCACGGCTGCTCGTGCGCTTGGCCCTCGATCTCCTGGCGTAGGTCCGTCCGGGCATGGTGGTTGACGTCAGTGAAGAGTTTGAAGAGTTTAAAGGGTCTAAAGAGTTTGAACTTCTGAGGACCCTGGGGGAGTATATTCTTTGCCGCCAGGAGTGCCGCGCCAGCGCGCAACGATCCCATGCGCGTAGACGTCCGGCCAGGGGCTGCTCTGTTCCCCTCGCTCGTAGTCCGCGGCGAGTCTCGCCAGCTCGGCGGCTAGGCTGGTGACGTCGAGACGCTCGGCGCCGGGGAGATGGTCGCCCAGACCGTGGTCGAGCAGGTACGCCGCGTACCAGGCCGGCCAGGCTTCGTCGTAAACCCCGCCCAGAACGTCCGTCTCGTAGACGCCGTGGGCCGTCTGCGTCTCCCTGAGCAGGGCGGCGACCGCCCTCACCGGTGTCGTCTCCATCGTCGACTCCTTTCGATCGACTCAGCGCTCGATCGACGCGAACAGATTGTTGAACGACTCGGCGAGCGTTGGATGAGCGAAGATGCCATCCCGCAGTGCGGTGTACGGCAACTTACCCATCATCGCGATCTGTGCGGCCGCCATGATCTCTCCGCCTTCCAGAGCGAGTGCGGCGAAGCCGAGAATCTGGTCGCTTTCGGTGTCGATGACCGCTTTCAGGAAGCCGCGCGTCTCGCCCACTTCCACGGCACGCGCCACGTCGCTCATCGGCAGCTTGGCGATACGCACGCCGCGACCCTCTTGGCGCGCCTCCGCTTCAGTCAGACCGACGCGGCCGAGCTGCGGATCGGTAAAGACCGTGTAGGGAACGAGACGACCCGTGGTCGTTGCATCACCGCCGTCGATGAGATTCGTGCGGAGGATGCGAAAGTCATCGTAGGAGATATGGGTGAAGGCCGGGCCGCCGGTGACGTCTCCCAGCGCGTAGATGCCGGGGACATTCGTCGCCAGCCGCTCGTCGACTACTATGAAGCCCTTCTCGTCCGTCTCGACACCGGTCTGCTCGAGTGCAAGGCGATCGGTGTTGGGAGCTCGTCCCACCGCCGTCAGGAGGTGCGAACCGCTGATCACGTGCTCACCGTTCGCTCCCCTGACCGTGAGATCGATGCCACCCGCCGAGCCGGCGGTGACTGCGGACGCCTCGGTCGCAAGCAGCACGTCAATCCCGTCCTCGCGCAAGATGCGGGCGACGGCACCCGCCACGTCGTCGTCCTCCCTTCCCAGCAGGTGCTCACCTCGGTGCACGACTGTCACGCGACTCCCGAAGCGGCGGAACATCTGGCTGAATTCCAGACCGACGTATCCGCCGCCCAGCACCAGAAGATGCTCCGGGACGGCGTCCAGCTCCATGATCGATGTCGAGTCGAGGGCCGCCACGCGATCGAGTCCGGGGAGTCCTGGGGGGGATGGGCGGGTCCCGACGTCGAGGAAAATCTGCTCGGCTGTGATGTCGAGCCGGCCATCAGGGAAATCGACGCGCAACGACTTCGGTCCGGTGAAGCGCGCCTCTCCGCGAATCAGATCCAGCCCCGGAGTCTCTTCGATGCGCCGTTCGGAACCGGATCGAAACGATGCGACGAGCGCGCGTTTGCGCCGGCGGACCGCGGCCATGTCGACGCGTACAGGGCCGCTCTCTACCCCGTAATCACCAGTACGGCGCGCCAGGTAGGCGGCCCTGGCACTGGCGATCATCGTCTTGGTCGGAGTACAGCCGGTGTTGATGCATGTCCCACCGACATGCTCCCGCTCGATCAGTGCTATTCGACTCCCGGATTGGGCGAGCGCGCTGGCCAGCGGACCGCCGCCTTGTCCGGCACCGAGAACCAGTGCGTCATAGTGTCGCGAATTCTCCATCGAGTCGCCCTTCTTCTGGTTGGCCCAACGGCTGACTGAGTTTGGCTGCTGGGGCAGGCGGTTGCACAGGGGTCAGTACGCCAAGCCTGTGTACGGACACCGAAGAGGACGAGTCCGCGGAGAAGCGGCTTGGCCCGATTTGTGCATTCGCCCGCGGAGAAGAAGTGAATGTCATCGGTCTGTTTCCCACCGATTGTGCAGATGGCTCTTGTCAAGTCGTTGCACAGGTTAATCTGCGCCCGCTCCCGATTGGCGACCGACCTCGGATCTTAGCGAGATGAACCGGCCAACGAGGCCGGCTCTCATGAGAAGAAATGGAGTCTTTCGGCGATGGCGGTTGCTAATGCCTCCTTGCAGCGCCGCACACCGGCGCCGCTCACACGAGACGTTGAAGCGGCGTTACTCGACCGGGCCCGAGCACTGAGCACGATTCTCGCGCTGCTCGCAACCAACAGTCACCCGATCACCCGCGCGGCCACGATCATCGCCGACGCTCTCGCGACCGGCCATCTCGTCATGGTCTGCGGGAATGGCGGCAGCGCGGCCGAAGCCCAACATCTTGCCGGCGAGCTGGTCGGCCGCTTCCGGCGAGAGCGCGAGCCGTGGCCGGTGCTGGCATTGACCGCGGACTCGGCGGTCTTGACCGCGGTCGCCAACGATTACGGGTACGAGACGGTCTTCGCGCGACAGGTCGCCGCGTTCGGTCACCAGGGCGATGTGCTGGTCGGAATCAGCACCAGCGGCGAGTCGCCGAATGTCGTCAATGCCGCTGGCCAGGCTCGTGAGCGTGGCATGTCCGTCATTGCCTTGACCGGACGCGAGCCAACCCGGCTTGGTCTGTTCTCAGACGTCGCGATTGCGGTGCCCGCGCCCGAGACCGCGCTCGTCCAGGAGGTCCACTCTGTCCTGGTTCATCTAATTAGCGAGATCGTTGAGTCGAGTCTGACTCAACAGAGTATCGAAAGGACACGCGTCGATGAAGCGAGCGCTCTTCCTTGATCGGGACGGGACCCTGGTCGAGCCTCGGCACTATCCCTCGCGCCCCGAAGACCTCGTCCTGTCCCCGGAGATCGGTCCACTGCTCCGCATGTTTCAGACATCCGGTTGGGAGCTCGTCGTCGTGACGAACCAATCGGGGATCGCCCGCGGCTACTTCACGGAGCACGATCTCGAGTGCATGCACGACAAGCTGCGCGAGATGCTCCGCGTTTGGGGAGTCGAGCTGAACGCGATCGTCTTCTGCCCGCACCACGTCGAAGGCGCCGTGCCGCACCTGGCCATCCCCTGCTCCTGCCGCAAACCGCAACCTGGCATGCTGCTCGAGGTCGCTGCCGCTCGAGACATCGACCTCGCTCGCTCCTGGATGGTCGGAGACATCCTCGACGATGTGGAAGCCGGTAACCGCGCCGGCTGCCAGACGGTCCTGGTCGACCTTGGAACGGAACGGCCGCCGACCCACGCTGGTCGCTGGCCACGGATGGTGGCGCGTTCGACGGCCGACGCCCTGCGGTATATCGCCGTTGCCGAAGACTTATTGCCAGCCAGCTCGGCGCCGTCTCCGGTCATACCCCGAGCGTGGTACTCCGTCACTGCAGTGGTGCACTGATGGCACCTACAGAACTTCACAGGTCTGCGGTCGACATCGTTCGCGGGTTCCCTGGACTACGCGTCCTTGTCGTCGGTGACGCGATGCTCGACACCTGGCTCGAGGGCGACGCCATCCGTCTCTGCAAAGAGGCTCCGGTCCCGGTCGTACGCGAGGCCAGCACGACCCATTGCGCTGGAGGCGCGGCGAACACGGCTGCCAACCTCGCCGCACTCGGCGCCGAGGTCAGCATCGTCTCGCTGATCGGACGGGACTCGGCGGGAGATCACTTGCGCCAGACACTGCGCGAGGCCGGTGTCGCCGACAGCGGGCTGGTCGAGGATAGCGCCGTTTCCACCTTGCACAAACTTCGCGTCATCGCCAATGGCCAGTATGTCGTCCGCTTCGACGAAGGCGACACCGAGCAGGTGAGCGAGCGCAGCCGCGCCTTGCTCCTCCAACGCATCGCTGAGATGTATGCCCGGTGCGATGCCGTCGTTGTTTCCGATTATTGCCATGGCACCGTCTGCGGCCAGGTCATCGGCACGTTAATCCGGCTGCGCGAGCGCGGTCACAAGGTGATCGTCGTCGACTCGAAGGAGATCGCCCGCTTCGCCGGTCTCCAAGCAACGATGGTGACGCCGAATCTGCTGGAAGCACAGCGCGCCGCCGATCCAGGTGGAGCGAGCGGTCGAGACCTGGACCGTGCGGCCGCCGGCGACATCGGAACCCGGCTACGGTCGCTGTTGAGCGCGGATCATATCGCCGTCACGATGGCGAATGAGGGCGCCCTGCTCATCGGACCATCGGGCGAGCAGACGCATCTCACCTGTCACCCGGTGGAGCGCGCCGGCGATGTTGGAGCCGGCGATACCTTCACCGCGGCCGCCTCGCTCGCCCTGGCGACGGGCGCGACAGCGGCGGAGGCCGTACGTGTCGGCATCGATTCCGCGTCGATCGCCGTTACCCGAAGCCGGACGTCGGTCGTCTCATACCAGGACCTTCTGCGCCGGGTCAGCCTCGACGACAATGCGGAGACGCTCTCACTCAAAGACGTCGTCGCCAGGCTCGAGGGTGAGCGTTTTCTCGGCAAGCGCATCGTCTTTACCAACGGCGTGTTCGACATCCTCCATGCCGGTCACGTCCAGCTCTTGCGCCGGGCCCGCGCCCTAGGTGATGTCCTGGTGGTTGGTCTCAACTCGGACGCCAGCACGAGGCGGCTCAAGGGTCCGACCCGACCCGTCAACCGGGAATCGGACCGGATCGCGCTGGTCAGCGCACTCGACGTCGTCGACTACGTGGTCCTGTTCGACGAGGACACCCCGGCCGAGCTGATCCGGGCGATTCGCCCGCACGTCCACGTCAAGGGCGGCGACTACGTCGCCGAGTCCCTACCCGAGATCGGAGCGGTGCGTGAGGTCGGCGCCGAGGTCGAGATCCTGTCACTCGTCACCGGGCGCAGCACGACGGCGTTGATCGACCGCATTCTGGCCACGGCAACGGGAACCAGTAACCCCGCCGGTGTTCCCCAATGATCGCGAGCGACGGGCAAATGCGCGTGGACGCGTCCGTGCACGAGGAGTGGCGGGATGCACGGCGAGTACTGGCCGTCCGCCTCGACAACCTCGGCGATGTGCTGGTTACGACACCGGCTATTCACGCCATGCGGGAATCGCTGCCAGACGCCACGATTACATTGCTGGCGAGTCCCGTCGGCGCCCAGGCGGGACGGCTGAACCCTGACCTCAACGAGGTCGTCGTCTACAACGCGCCATGGATGGACCCGTGGAGCCGCCTTCCCCTCGATCCTGCGCGCGAGATGCAGGCGATCGCCAAGCTCAGCGCCGGACGCTATGACGCGGCCGTGATCTTCTCCTCCTTCCGGCAGAGCCCATTACCTGCCGCCTACCTCTGCTACCTGGCGGGAATCCGCCTCCGCTTGGCCGCTTCGATCGACGGACCGGGCTCGCTCCTCACGACCCGACACCGCCACCCGGAACTGATGATGCACGAGGTGGAGCGGGGTCTCGATCTCGTCGCCGCGGTCGGCATGCGGACGCGTGATGACCGGCTCGTCCTACGCGTCCCGGACGGCGCCCATGCCGAGATTGCCAGTCTCGCCATCGGCCAGCGACCGCTGGTGGTGGTTCATCCGGGGTGCAGCATGCCGGCCCGCACCTACCCCTGGGAGCAGTATGTCGAGGTCATCGACCTCTTGGTGCGGAACCTGGACGCACGCGTGGTACTCACCGGCGGGGACGACGAGCGACCGTTGGTCGACGGAATCCTGGCTCATGTCGACCCCTGGACCCGTGCCCGGGTCACGGCCGCGGCCGGCTCGCTCGCCTTCCCCGCGTTTTGCGCGCTCGTCGATACCGCCGATGTCGTCGTCACGAACAACACCGGTCCCATGCACATGGCGGCGGCTCTTGGCACGCCGGTGGTGGCCCTCTTCGCGCTGACGAATCCTCCGGAGCAGTGGGGACCCTGGAGGGTACCGCATCGCATGCTCTGGCACGAGGTGCCGTGCCGCCTCTGCTACAGCCGCGTCTGTCCAACGACGCAGGCCTGCTTGCGCGAGGTCGAGCCACAGCAGGTGGTCGAGGCGGTAGCGGATCTGCTGAGTGAGAGCAGTCTCGCGGGCGCTCCTCAGCAACACACGGCGGCCGAACCGATGCTCTCGGGAGCGCATCGATGAGCGCCGGGAATTCCTGGCGCGAGGCCCGAAACCTGCTTGCGGTGCGACTCGACAACGCCGGCGACATCGTCATGCTCGGGCCCGCGTTGCGCGCAATCAAGACCACCAGCCCCGAGTGCCAGATCACGCTGCTCGCCTCCCCGGCCGGGGCCAAAGCGGCGCCGCTCCTCCCTTGGATCGACTCCGTGCTCGTCTGGAGATCGATTTGGCAGGATCTTGGGCACCTCCCGTTCGATCCTGGGCGTGAGAACGAGCTCATCCAGCTGATCGCTGAGGGTTCGTTCGACGCCGCGGTGGTCTTCACCTCGTTCAGTCAGACGCCACATGTTGCGGGGTATGTCTGTTACCTGGCCGGGATCCCCCTACGTGCCGGGGAATCGAAGGAGTTCGGAGGCGGCACGCTCTCCACCGAGCTGCGCCACACCCAGGACGCCACCCATCAGGTCGACCGCAATCTCCACCTCGTCCACGCTCTCGGCTTCACGCACGTCGACCCCGCACTGGAGATTGCGATTCCAGACGCCAGCCGGGAGGTCGTCGCGCGGCGCCTCTGGGACGTCGGGATTAGCCCTGATGCGCCGTTCGCACTCCTTCATCCGGGTGCGAGCGCGGAAGCCCGCCGCTATCCGGCGGCACGCTTCCATCGTGTGGCCGAGCTCTTGCAGGCGCGGGGATGGCCACTCGTCGTCACGGGGTGCGAGCGGGAACGAAACCTGCTCGAGATCGTTGTTGGCGACAACAACCGCACACCGATCTTCACTAACCTGTCGATCCAGGAGTTCGCGGCCCTCGTCGCCCGGGCATCAACGGTCGTCTGCGGCAACACGTTACCCCTGCACCTGGCCGACGCGACTCGCACCCCGGTCGTCGCGCTCTACGCCGGCACGGAGTTGATCTCGCAGTGGGGTCCTCGCTTTGCGCCATCACGAGTGCTGCAACGAGCCACTGAGTGCACGCCGTGCTACCGCTTCACCTGCCCGATCGGCCTGCCCTGCCTCGACTTCGATCCCGAAGAGGTCGTCGCGGCAATCGAAGGGCTTGCGCCGCTCACACCAGTTGCCGCACCCGGGATGGTGATGGCATGACAGCGCCGACCCACCGCTACGCTGCGATGAGCCCGGGCGGGAATCCGACGCGGATAGCCATCTTTCAGGCGCTCAATCTGGGGGATCTTCTCTGCACGACGCCCGCGCTGCGCGCCATCCGGGGTCGATTCCCGGCCGCCGAGATCACCTTCATCGGCCGCCCCTGGGCTGAGGCTTTCGTCTCGCGGCTGTCGACAGTCGATCGCTTCCTGCCGTTCCCCGGGTATCCGGGGATTGCGGAGTCGCCAGACGGTGCCGCGCAAGCGGTCCCGCGCTGGCCGCGGTTCGACCTCGCCATCCAGATGCATGGATCGGGTGCGGTGAGCAACGGGTTCATTGCCGCGCTCGGAGCGACGCGCTCCGCTGGCTTCGGACCGCCTAGTGAACGCCGGCTGACGACGGCGTTGAACTGGGTCGAGAGCGAGCCGGAGCCGTTGCGCTGGCTGCGGCTTGCGCAGGCGCTCGGCGCCGCACCGGCTGGTCTGCAGACCGAGCTTCCGGTGACTCCCGCCGAACGGGCCACAGCGGGGGCGCTGCTCGGCCCGCCGGATGGACACCCGGTAATCGGCCTCCACGTCGGCGCATCCGACCCGACCCGGCGCTGGCCAGCGGAGGCGTTCGCCAGACTTGGCGACCGGCTGGCAGAAGAGCAGCAGACGCGAATCGTCCTGACGGGATCGAATCAGGAGCGACCGCTGACTGCGGCGGTTCGTCACACGATGAACGCACCGGCGATCGATTTGGCCGGCATGACCGATCTCGGTGAGTTCGCCGCGGTCATCTCGGCCCTCGATCTGCTGGTCACGAACGACACCGGCGC
>JAICRA010000180.1 GCA_025937615.1 Thermomicrobiales bacterium
ATCTCCCGCATCATTGCCGTCGCGTTGGCGAGATGCGTCTTAGCCTTTTCGTAGTTACCAGTGCGGCGACACAGTTTGCCCACACCAACGTGGCACTGAGCGATGAGCGGGCGCATGCCGAGTTCTTCAGCGAGGGCGAGAGCTTGGCGATAGTGGTTTTCCGCCTTCGCGATATCAAGGGGTTCTTCGCGCGCCGCGATCTCGCCGAGGAGCCGAAGAGTGTACGCCTCGTATCCTCTCTCTTTGTGCTGACGGGCGAGACCCAGGGCGCGCTGTGCGGCGGTACGGGCATCTGCTTCCTGACCGGCCAGCAGATACGCTTCGCTCAGCCAGAGGGTCCGCAGCGATTTGCCCTCCATGGTCGCGCCCAAAACGGGACGCTCGACGGCCTCCTCCAGGAGGGGAATTGCCTCAGCACTGCGCCCAGAGAGCGCATAGGCGTAGCCTAGGGCAGAACGCAATGCGTGAAAGAGAGGCGGGCTGTCCACTCCCTGACAGACCTCCAGGCCGTGCTCGAGTGCAAGAGTAGCGTGGTGAAGATCCCCCCACCTGAGGTGCAGAATACCCATCCCTCGATAGCCCACGGTAACGCTGGAAGGATGGTCGACCGCCTCCGCTATGTGGATCGCCTCCGTGCAACGGGCGATGGCTTCGACAAATTCCCCGCGCTCGGCCAGCGCTAAGGCTAGCAAATTCCGCGAGTTCGCGAAGGTAAGGCCGATCGAACCAAAGCGCTCACGAACCACTGGGCTGTCAAGGGGCACCAGGTTGCGCGTCAGCGCCTCTACTGCTTTAGGATAATTGCCCAAGCGATAGTAAGCCAATCCCATAGAGACAGTCGCCCGAACCTCCAGACCGTAGTCGTCTAGGGATATAGCCATTGCGATTGCACGTTCAGAGGCCGTGACGGCTTGTTCGTACTCACCCTGCGCCGACAGCTCTCTCGCGTTGTACTCATTAACCCGCGCCAATCGGCGTTTATCTCCTAGAGCATTTGTCAGGGCTTCGGCTGCGCGCAGGTGTTCAAGGACCCTCTCGCGTTCCCCGAGCGCCGCCAGCGAGATACGCAGGTTGAAGTGGAGGTCGATGGCCTGTTCGCGCGTCTCGCGATCGTCCGGCAGATGCGCCAGGGCAGTCAGCGCTTGCTCGAAGTACGATGCCGCTTCTCGAAACGCCGAGCGGGCGTCGGCCTTGGTGCCGGCCTGCCTGAGATAAGTTAGCGCTTTTCCCCATACTTCTCCGCGCGCTGCGTGATGCGCGAGACGCTCGACCTGCTCGATCAGCCGATCAGGATATAGCTTCTCAATGGCTTCCACGATCCGCGAGTGAAGAGCGCGCTGGCGCTCGTGGAGAAGGCTGCCGTACGCCACTTCGTGGGTGAGCGCGTGCTTGAAAGTGTATTCCAGATCAGGAAACAGACTGGTCTCGTAAAGAAACTCCGCCGCCTGGAGGTGGATAAGGCCGCGACGGAGTTCCTCGTCAGATAATTCAGTGATCGCCTGCAAGAGGGAGAAGGGAACATCCTTGCCGATGACCGCGGCTGATTGTAGGAGCTGCTTTTCCTCAAGCGGCAGCCGGTCAATACGCGCGGCAAGCACGGCTTGAACTGTAGGCGGCACCTGGGTGCTCTCGACCTTTTTCTCCAGATGATAATTGCCTCGCTCGCCCACCAGAACTTTTGTCTCTACTAATGTCCGAACGCTCTCTTCCAGGAAAAAAGGGTTCCCCTCTGTTCGTTCGATCAAAAGCTCTTTGAGGGACTGAAGTCCGCGGTCATTCCCCAGAACTGAATTGAGAATCTCCCCCGCGCTCTCAGGCGGCAGTGGGTCAAGCCGCAGTTGGCTGTAGTAAGTCTTATTGGCCCAACCATGCTGATATTCTGGACGATAGTTGACCACCAGGAGCAGCCTGCTCGTCGGCAGACTTTCCACCAAGCTCTCCAGCATCGCCTGGGTCTCGGAGTCGACCCAGTGCAGATCCTCGAATAGCAGGATCAGCGGCTGGACCTGACTCTCTCGAAGCAAGAGCCACTTGACGGCGCCAAGTGTTTGCTGGCGGCGTTGGGAAGGATCGAGCGCCTGCCAAGCGGGGTCATCCACCGGCACATCTAAAAGGGCGAAGAAGGCTGGCAGCGTGAACTCCAGAGACTTATCCAGGGTGAGCAGCTTGCCGGTCACCTTCTCGCGAATCTCGCGCTGATCGTCGCGATCCTGAATTTTAAAGTAGGCTTTGAGGAGATCGATGACCGGTAAGTAGGGCGTGGCTTTTCCATATGAAACCGAGCCGCTTTGGAGGATCAACCATCCTTGTGTCCGATGGGAATGAGTGAACTCGAAGAACAGCCGTGACTTGCCAAGACCAGGTTCTCCGACGACACCGACGACCTGACCATGGTCTGAGCGTGCTTGTTCAAGTGCTTTTCGAAGTTGTTCGGTTTCAGCATCGCGGCCGACAAAGCGCGTGAGTCCGCGCGCGGCTGCTGCTTGCAGGCGAGAGCGCGCGGCGCCAACTCCCGTAACCTCATAAACTTCCACCGGCCCAGTTAATCCCTTGACGCTTACAGGACCGATCGGCTTCACCTGCACGTAACCCTCGGCTAGCCGAAGAGCTTCCGGCGTCATCAGGATCGATCCGGGCATGGCCATCTGCTCCACGCGCGACGCCAAATGTACCGTCTGTCCCACCGCCGTGTAATCCATTTTGAGATCGCTGCCGATGGAGCGCACCACTACCTTTCCTGAGTTCAAACCCACTCTTATCTGAATGGGTATTCCCTCGCTCCGTCTGACTCCCTCGGCGTAACGCTTTACCGACTCCTGCATCTTGAGCGCCGCATAGCACGCGCGCACCGCGTGATCTTCGTGCGCAAGCGGAGCGCCGAAGAGAGCCATGATGCCGTCGCCCATGACTTGATTGACGGTGCCTTCATAACGATGGACGGCGTCGATCATATGCTCAAGGACGGGATCGAGAAGCTTCCGCGCTTCCTCAGGATCACGGTCGGCCAGCAGCTCCATAGAACCCTTGATGTCAGCAAAAAGAATCGTCACGTGTTTGCGCTCGCCTTCGAGAACGCTTTTGGAAGTGAGAATCTTCTCCGCCAGATGCTTAGGTGTGTACGCCTGAAGGGAGATGACATTCGATGCGACGGTTTGACCGAGCGTCGCTCCACACTGCCCGCAGAATTTGTTGGTCGGGGGATTTGCAGCTTTACAAGAAGGACATAGTCCTTCTAATCGCGCGCCACATTCGCCGCAGAACTTCACCCCGGGGGGATTTTCATGCCGGCAACGAAGGCAGTGCATTCCGATCGCTCGTTAACCGTTGGTTAGGTGTGGCTCACAGGTTTACTTCAAGGCCCGGTTTTCTTCATACAGCAGAAGCGGCAATAGCATCATCGAAAGAACGAAGGCGACAAACGCTAAGACAAAATGTCTTGTGTTTCATCACTCTTCCCCTATTGCGATTACTTCTATCCTCGCAGCAGCACGATTTGCAAGGAAGATTAAAGAATATGGATGCGGATAGGTTAGCTCGGGCCTGGCTGGATGTGGCTGGCCGAAGTTAGAGGCTGATGGAGGAATGATCAAGTGCTTTTATACGGTCTGTGACAGCAGCAACGGGGGCTCTCGCGCTCCCGCTAACCGATGCTCATTGAGATACGCGTAAGCATCGTGCTCGCGCCATCTGTGAGATGTGCTAATGGGCGACGCTTACAGGCGCAGGAATCAGGCGGGGACCATCAAAGCTGATCTTGTGCGGCGTGGCATTTGCTTTGACGCCATTTCCAGGATTGTCGGAAGTCCGGGTTGTAGTCGCGTCGATATTGGCTGTCAGGGTCGGCGCAAGAATTTTCATCAACGTGACCGGTAATGCGCTGGTAAAGCGATAGTCGGCGGCCTCGCGTCCCTGCACGTAAGCGGTGATCACACCGAAGTAGCGGTCGCCGATATAAAAGACAAATGCCGCGGTACGATTGGTTGCCCGCGAAGAAATCACGCCGCCGTAACGGTTGAAGGTTTCATACTTGTTGTCGCCTGATCCGGTTTTACCGCCAACCGTGAGCAG
>JAICRA010000038.1 GCA_025937615.1 Thermomicrobiales bacterium
CGCTTGCCGTCGTGCCGCGATCGGCGGTCGTCGGCTGGTATGAGAGTTATTTTGCGGGGCGCGAAACCCGCGAGTTGGATGTTACCGGGGTCGAGCCCGAGCCGTGGACATGGCCGGTCTCGGGCGTCACCTACGATGACGCGGTCACTGTGAAATTCGTCCAACCTTATACGGTTGACGGGGTCACCACCGACGTCTCGGGCGAAGTTCACCTCGTGCCGTTCGACGAAGAGTGGGGCTGGTTCTTCGGGGCGTCGCGCGCGTTCGTCGACGAGCAAGTCGCATTGTACGGCGACGATGGCTCCGCCACGATGTTCTCCCTTTCCGAGGAGAGCGTCGACACCGCGGCAGTGCCACGCGAGGTCCGTTTTCCAGACCCGCTGCACGCGGATATCGACAGGTTCTGGGAAGCCCGTTTCCAGGAAGCCGGGCGAATCTACGACCCGCCGGAAGGAGTGGTCCCTTTCGACGAGCCAATGGTTACCGCCTGTGGCCGCGCCGATCCCGTGCGGGAGGCGGCGTTCTACTGTGTGATCGATGAGAAGATTTACTACTCCGCGGAGTTTCGGGCCCTCATCGAGAACCAGATTGGCGATTTCGCCTGGGTGATCGTCGTCGCCCACGAGTGGGGACACCACATTCAGGCCAAGCTTGGCTTCGACCTCGGCGTCGTCCCGGATCGTGCGGGCGAGGTGGCGCCGATCGAGCTTGAACAGCAGGCTGACTGCCTGGCTGGCGCGTACGCCATCGACGCCGAGCTCACCGGCTGGCTCGATGCTGGTGACATCGATGAAGCACTCGCCATCACCGAGATCTCGGGTGACCCGCCTGGGACCGCCTGGAATGATCCGCGTGCCCATGGCACCGGCGACGTCCGGATCGACGCCTTCCTGGCTGGATACAACATTGGTATTGCCGGCTGCGATTTCGATCTGTCAGCGGCGAGCCCAGCGGCGTAGGACGCGAGACGGCTAGCCGGCAAGACGGCGAGTTGGCGAGTAAAGTTCGATCCTGGTCGTTCGAACGCCGCGTGAGACCACGAAGCCCGACCATTTTCTGGCAAACTAGCCGTCTGGCCGTCTCGCCTTCTTGCCGACTCATCAGGGGGATGCCATGGGACTCGAAATCTTCGAGCGCGGAGCCCTGCCGCGCTGGGCCCCGGTACGCCAGTTCCTTGACGCGACGGAGATCGGTGACGTCCGCGCCGCAGTCGCCGCTGAGTTCCGCCGCTCCGGTGTCGGCGATCGTCTCCGCCCCGGGCAGCGTGTCGCGGTCACGGCGGGCAGTCGCGGTATCGACCGTATCGACGAGGTCGTACGCGCTGTCGTCGATGAGGTACGCCTGCTCGGCGCGGAGCCATTCATCGTCCCCGCGATGGGGAGTCACGGTGGGGCGACCGCCGAAGGGCAGTTAGAGCTGATCGCGCACTACGGTGTGACGGAAGAGACGATGGGCTGTCCCCTCCTGTCGAGCATGGATACGGTCCATCTCGGCGAGGTCGAAGGGCACATTCCGGTCTGGTTCGACCGCAACGCCTTCGAGGCGGACGCCGTGATCCCGGTCGGCCGGGTCAAGCCACACACCGATTTCCGGGGACCGGTCGAGTCCGGGTTGATGAAGATGATCGCCATCGGACTCGGCAAACAGAAGGGCGCCGAGTTCTTCCATTCCCAGGGCATGGCCGAGTTCCACCATTTGATCCCCGCGGTCGCCAAGTTCACGCTTACGCAGGTCAACATCCCGTTTGGGGTGGCGGTGATCGAGAATGGCTACGGGAAACTGGCCCAGGCCGAGGCGGTGCCCGCGGCCCGTGTCTGGGAGCGCGAGCAGGAACTGCTCAAGATCGCTCGCGAGCGAATGGGACGTTTACCCGGCGAGCGGATCGACGTGCTGATCGTCGACCGCATCGGTAAGGACATCTCCGGAGATGGAGCAGACCCGAATGTGATCAACCGCGACGTCGCGGGTGCGCTGCCACCGACCGAAGAACCGATCAAACCTCGCATCCAGCGCATGATCATCCGCGATCTGACAGACGAAACGGAAGGCAATGCGACCGGGATCGGCATGGCCGACGTCGTGTTGCGGCGGGCAGTCGACAAGATGGACCCGGTGGCCACGTACATGAATATGATCACGGCGAAGGCGCCGCAGGGGGCTCGGATCCCGTTGACCGTCGATACCGACCGGGCTGCGATCTATGTGGCGCTCGCTTGCTGTCTCAAGACCGAGCAGGAGACAGCCCATATCGCCAGGATCCAGGATACGAAGCACTTGGAGACGTTCTGGGCCTCGGAGCACCTGCTTCCTGAACTACTCGAGTCAGGTCGAGTCGAGGTCACCGGCGATCTCCAGCCGATTGCGTTTGACCAACACGGGATGCTTGCGGAGTAATCCGTTAGGTCGAAGTCTAGTTGCCAGATGATGGAGCGGCGCTCGAGCACTATGGCCGCCAATGGCCTCTCTGTGTCTCGCGGCATAGTTCGCCGATGATGTTTCTCTGACTGAGGCTCCAGAAACGGAGACCAGTCACTCCGGGAACGGCAAGAAGTCGTTATCTCCGATCGCGTGATGGCTCCGTCCGCTGCTCGAAGGAGACCGGACCGAAGGTCGTGCCGTCGGCGACCGTGGCCGGCTCTAGGTTGAAGTTCATCCAGGTCGCAATATCGCCGCGGCGGGCGACGCGGACCCCATCCGGCAGTTCGATGGTCGGGATCCCGAGTTCCTCGAGCAAACTGGCTAGAACCTCATTCACCAGTGACTCGCTCCAGGCGCCGACAGTAGTGACGTTACCGTGACGGACGACTGCCGCCTGGTCGGCGAGGGGGCCGTCGGCGTAGGTGTGCGTCGCCTCGCCGGCGAGAGACTCGTAGCTTTCGGCCCAAGTCTCTACCGGGTGTTCTCCCACGCGGATGCCGAGTCCTGGCCGCATCCCGTCGAAGTTGAGGAGGCGCAGACCAAGCAAGTCGCGAAGCGGCCCAGGTTGGCCATCCTCCTGAACTCGACCGCTCGGCGTGCGGTAGGCCGTGCGGGGACCGAAGACGAGACGGGCGGTGCGAGCCAGCTCGCTGAGATGGCGTGCACGCTCATCACTCATCAGCTGCAGGGCGGGGGCGACGATGAGCTGGTATCCACTGAGGTCGGCGTCCGCGTGCCGAATGTCGACGTCAATACCGAGCGAACGCAGCGCCTTGTAGAAGAGCATCACCTGGCCCCAGTAGCTCGCTCCCTGGCTGTGCGGCTGCTCGTCATAAATCCAGAGACTCTCGTAGTCATGAAGGATGGCGACGGGGGTCTCGACTGTAGCGTTGGGGCGGCCGCTCAGCTCGAGGGCGGCGACTTCCTCGCCCCCCCGGTCGAGCGTCTCGTCGTGACGGAGCAGCCCGGAGTGCATCAGTTCCTGGGCGACGGTAGCGGCCCGCCACCGGAAGTAGCTGACGACGTCGCAGCCGTGGGCATAGGCTTGCGCGGTCCAGAGGGCAACCGCGCCCGCCGCCGGGATGCAGTTAGAGGGCGCCCAGTTCACCTGACCGGCTCCTTGCTCCATCACCCAGAAGCCGCGGCGAGCCTTCAGACCGCGGTAGAGATCGTGGTTGAACGAGATGAGGTCGGGGTGTCCGGTCCTCGCCCAGCGCATTCTCTCCTCCTCGGGCAGGTAGCGCTCAACCTGACCGAGGGGGTAGGAGTCCCAGGAGACGAAGTCGAGGCACTCCGCGGCGCGGTAGTGGTCGAAGTCGCGGAAGTGCATCATGAAGTTATGGGTCACCCAGCGGCCTGGTGAGAGCCGGCGCAGGATCTCGACCTGCTCCTCTTGGAACTCGACGATCATGTCGCTGGCGAAGCGGTAGAAGTCGAGCACGTGCGAGGGGTTGGGTTGGGCCACCGTGAGATTTGGTGGGTCGATCTGATCCCAGGCGGTGTATTCCTGGCTCCAGAAGACATTGCCCCAGGCGTAATTCAGCGCGTCGAGTGTTCCGTAACGCGCTTCAACCCAGATGCGGAAGGCGTCGCGGCTGGCGAGACCGTAGGAGCGGGCGGTGTCGTGGCAGCCGAACTCGTTGTCGGTCTGCCAGCCGACGACGGCCGGATGCTGCCCGTAGCGCGCGGCGATCTCGGTGGTGATGCGGCGGGAGTGCTCCCGGTAGATGGGGCTAGCGTGATCGTAGTGCTTACGTGAGCCGAAGTTGCGGACGTGACCCTGCGCGTCGACCGGCAGGATCTCCGGATGCTTCCGGATCAGCCAGGCCGGGGGTGTCGCCGTCGGCGTGCACATCACGATCTGCCGGTCGGCGTCAGTCAGGGCCTGCACGGCATCGTCGAGCCAGGTCCAGTCGAACTCGCCCTCGCGCGGCTCGATTCTCGACCACGCAAACTCGGCGATGCGGACGAACGTGATGCCTAGCTCCCGCTGGCGCTCCGGGTAGCGCCGCCACTGTTCCCAGGGGACGTGCTCCGGGTAATCGCAGACGCCCAGCGCGAAGGTGAGCGGAATCGACGGGAGCGGCGTGACCACGGTAAGTGCCTCCTGACATGACTTCGGCCCGCAGCGACGGGGCGCCGAATCTTCGCAGCAGTTGTGGCGTGGCGCTAGCGGCTGGACCGCGCGGTCACGCGAAATTCGTCCGTTGCCGGTTCCGTTGACATCAATTCTCCGTCGGGCCTATTCTGGGCGAGTCTGAACGAGTCAGATTGCGGTCGCCTGTGGCGTTGCTGCCACAGGCCGATTCAACAAAGGGGTGCTCGTATGACTGCTGGCAACACTCGTCCTTCGCCCAGTCCGTCTCTGCTTGGCTACTCGCTCGGCCGGCGGAGTCTGTTGAAAGGGACGGTCGGTGCCGCGGCGGTCGGACTCGGTTTGCCCCGCGGTCTCGCCCGCTCTCAGGTCGAACTAGGAACTGCCACCGGCGAGGTTACGCTCGGTTCGAACTACTCGGACCCCGTGCCTTCGGCGGGCTTGGCCGCCGCGGTCGAGGCGTTTCCGAACAAGAACGTGCAGGTGATCACCAACACGGTCGACCACAACACGTTCCAGGAGAACATCACGACCTACCTGCAGAATCCGGACGACGTGATCCCCTGGTTCGCGGGCTACCGGATGCAGTTCTTCGCCGCCCAGGATCTCCTCGGACCCATTGACGACGTTTGGGAAGCGAGCCTGAACGACCAGATGTCCGAGGGCTTCAAGCTCGCTTCGACCGGGCAGGACGGCCTGCTCTACTTCGTGCCATGGACCTACTACGCCTGGGGTATCCACTACCGCCCGAGCGTATTCGAGGAGAATGGGTGGGAGCTGCCCACCACCATGGACCAGCTCATGGGCGTGGCGGAGGAGATGCAAGGCGCGGGTATCGTCCCGTTCGCATTCGGCAATGACGGTCGGTGGCCAGCGATGGGCACCTTCGACCAGCTCAACTTTCGCATGAATGGCTACCAGTTCCACATGGACCTGATGGCCGGCAAAGAGAACTGGACCGACGAGCGCGTGAGGAACGTCTTCACGGAGTGGGAGAAACTCCTGCCACTGCATCAGGAGAATCCCAACGGCCGGACGTGGCAAGAGGCCGGGGCCGCCTTCGCCAACAAAGAAGCCGGCATGATGACGATCGGCAACTTCGTCGGTCAGCAGTTCGCCGAGGGTGACCTCTCCGATCTCGACTTCTTCCCCTGGCCGGAGATGAATCCGGAGTTCGGCACCGATACGATCGAAGCGCCGATCGACGGCTGGATGATGGCCAAGGAGCCGAAGAACGTCGCCGCCGCCAAGGAACTCCTCTACCACTTCGGCACCCCGGCCGCGCAGGAGGCCTACCTGGCCGAGGACCCGAGCTCCGTGGCGGCATCACTGGATGTCGACAGCTCGATCTACAACTCGCTGCAGTTGAAGGCGCTCGAGGCGGTCTCCGCGGCGCCGACGGTGACGCAGTTCCTCGACCGCGACACCAGCCCGGAGTTCGCCTCGAATGTAGCCGGTCAGGCGTTCGCGGACTTCATCTCCGACCCCTCGAGCATCGACTCGATTCTCGAAGACATGCAGGCCCAGGCCGAGGTCATCTTCTCGGAGTAACGCTGGCTGCGCCCGCCGCTGCGATGCGGCGGGCGCTTGCCACTCTCGCACTCAAGCGGGGGCTACGTTGGCAACGGCAGTCCAGGTCAAAGCCCAGAACCCACCCGCATCCCTGGTCGAGCGGAAGCCCGGCCGTCTCCGGCAGTTCGATGGACGCGACCGGTGGATCGTATTGGCGATGGTGGGGATCCCGGCGGCCCTGCACATCGGGCTGGTCTGGATCCCGACGATTGCGTCGATCCTGCTCTCCTTCACCGACTGGAAGGGGATCAGGCTCAGCGACATCACCTGGGTCGGCTTCAAGAATTACATTGAGATCGTCACCGTATTCGAGAAGAACTTCTTCCAGGCGATCATCAACAACTCCGTGCTTCTGGTCTTTCTGTTCGTCGGGCCGACGGCGCTCGGCATCTGCCTAGCGTATTTGCTCGAAAGAGACATCCGGGGAACGAGATTCTTCCAGGGCATCTTCTTCACCCCGGTCGTGCTCTCACTCGCGGTCGTTGGCTTCATGTGGCAAAGCGTCATCTACTCGCCCGAGAACGGACTTGCTACTCAGGTGTTCGGCGGCGAGAACTCGGTCGACTGGCTCGGGAACCAGTCGTTCGCGATTCCATTCGGCGACAACTATGGCGTCTCCTGGAACTTTATTGCGATTCTGGTGGCTATCGCCTGGCGGCACACCGGCTACATCATGGTGCTCTATCTCGCGGGATTGAAGGGCGTCGACAGCTCGCTACGGGAAGCGGCCATGCTCGACGGCAGCAATGAGTGGCAGGTTTTTCGCCATGTCATCTTTCCGTCGCTCAAGCCGATCAACGTCGTTATCGCCGTGATCACGGTGATCGAGGCCCTCCGCGCCTTCGACATCATTTTCGTGCTGAACGTTCCGCGCAAGACCGAGGTGCTGTCGATCCTGACGACGAACAACCTGCTCGGCGAGGGGGGTGGCAACGTCGGCCGCGGGTCGGCCTACGCGACGATCCTCTTCATCCTCTGTGTCGGGTTCGTGATCTGGTACGTCACCAACCACTATCGGAGAACACAGGAAGGAGCTGACGAGTGACCACGGCGATGGCAGTCGGCTCCCGGCGCCGGTCGCGCATCACGTTGGGCCGCATCCTGCTCTACGCGTTCATTGCCTTCACGGCGTTGCTCTGGCTCGTTCCCATCGCGGGAACGATCTTCGCGTCACTGCGTCCGTTCGCCGAGACTATCCGGGACGGCTTCTTCTCCTGGCCGCAGTCGTTGACGCTTGACAACTATCGGAATGCCTGGGAGCAAGGCGATATTTCACGCAAGTACTGGAACACAGTGGTCATCCTCGTGCCCTCGCTCATCCTGACGCTTTTCTTCGCGAGCATGGTGGCGTTCATCTGCAGCCGGTTTTCCTGGCGATTCAACATTCTGATGTTGTCGATCTTCACGGCTGGTAACCTGCTGCCGCAGCAAATCATCATCCAGCCGCTCTTCCAGTTCTACAATCGCGTCGAGCTCCCGGAGTTCCTCTCGAACTCGGGCAAGCTCAATGGCAGCGCTTGGGGTCTGATTCTGATCCATGTCGCGTTCCAGAGCGGCTTCTGCACCTTTGTTCTCAGCAACTACATGAAGCTCCTGCCGAAGTCATTGAACGATGCCGCCCGCATCGACGGCGCGGGTGTCTGGAAGCAGTACTGGCAGATCATCATGCCGCTCACGCTCCCGGCGCTCGCGGCGCTGGCCACACTGGAATTTACGTGGATCTACAACGACTTCTTCTGGGCCGTGGTCCTCGAGCAACAGGGCGCCGACCGGCCGATTACGTCGTCACTGGCCAACCTCGGCGGCGAGTTCGTCCGGGATGACAATCTGATCGCGGCCGCGTCGATGTACGTTGCCCTGCCGACCCTAATCGTCTACTTCGCGCTGCAGCGCTACTTCATCGCTGGTTTGACAATCGGCGCCGAGAAGGGTTGACGAGCTTCGGGTCGGAGGCCGGGACAGTGCCCGGCAACCAGCTTTGCACCTGGGCGCCGCGCCGACACAAATCCTGAACGAGTTCGCAAGGGCCACGCGAAGAGTATCAGTCCGCGACCGCGTCCTGGTCTCCATTTTGGAGTGTTTCGCGCCAGGCCGTGGCGACCCTGCGCTCGCTGCCAAGCCATCGTGCATGATCTGTCCATTCGCGATATGCTCACCGGGGCATTTCTTCTCTGGGAAGAATGTCGTTGCCCCTCTGCAATTCCGTAGCGGCCCCGCCAGACTGAGGACTGTCGCCAGTGCACGCTACGGGGAATGATGGGCCTGACGAAGACGCTCTCCTCATTACGGAGATGAAGCTCCGACCGGAGGAGCCCGTGAGCGCCACGGGAGACGGAGCGGCCGGCCAGAACCTCTTCGAACAGATCGGCGGTGAGGACCGTGTCCGGTTCCTCGCCGAGGCGAGCGAGATCCTGGCAGGATCGCTCGACTATGAGGCCGAGCTGGAGCGCGTTGCGCGCCTGATCGTGCCCGCCCTTGCCGACTGGTGCGTCGTCGATTTGTTGGTTGCGGATGGGCGTCTGCACCGGCTTGCCGTCGTCCATCGCGATCCCGACAAAGCCGAGACGGCGCTGGAACTGCGCCGCCGGTATGCGGTCCTCTCCCCAAACCGGGCCCACCGCGCGTGGGATGTCCTCCAGCGTGGGAAGCCGTGGTTCGATCCGGCCGTCTCCGAGACCCGATTCGTCGCGGAGGCACGGGATGCCGAGCATCTAGCCCTGCTGCGCCGTCTCGGGTTCGCCGCCGAGATGCTGCTGCCGTTGACGGCGCGGGGGCGGACGCTCGGGGTCATCACCTTGGTGCTGGCCGACACCAGTCGTCATTACGGGCCGGGCGATCTCGCGCTGGCCGAGGAGCTGGCCCGCCGCGCCGCGTTGGCGATTGACAACGCTCGGCTCTACGCCGAGGCCCAGGCGGCGGAGGCGCGGTACCGGGGGTTATTCGAGGGGGTTGCCGACGCCATCCTGTCGATTGACGCCGAAGGCCGGTTTCGGGATGTCAATGCCGCGGCCGTCGAGCTCCTTGGCTACCAGCGCGAGGAGCTTCTCGGATCTCGACTGGAAGACCTGATCGCCCCTGGAGCAGACCTGACAAAGGTCGAGGTCCTCTGGCGTCCTCGAGATGGGACCTGGCATGGGGAGCTGGATCTACGGCGGAAGGATGGGGTCGTCCTTACCGTCGAGGCGCGGACGACGGTCGTTACGCTGTCGGCTGGTCCCGTCGCCCTCTCCGTCGTGCGGGACGTCTCAGAACGTCACCGCGCCGCGATCGA
>JAICRA010000007.1 GCA_025937615.1 Thermomicrobiales bacterium
GTCCTCCGCTTTGGTGTCAACGCCGCGGACCTGGCCACGCTCGATCCGCACTTTGCCTCCGGCACGCAGGATCGCACTGTCGTCGACATGGTCTTCAACGGCCTGGTCCGCTTCGTGCCGGGCAACAGCGCCGAGATCGAGCCGGACATCGCAGTGGCAATCCCTGAGCCGGAGATCGTCGATGGGAAGCAGGTCTGGACCTTCGAGCTGCGCGACGACGTGATGTGCCATCCCGGTCCCGACACCGAGGCTTACCCGCTCACCGCCGACGACGTCGTCTACTCCCTGCAGAAGTCCGCGGACGTCGACCGGTCGGCCTATGCGGGTGACTACGCAGGGATGACCGTGGAGAAGGTTGACGACCACACGGTCACGATCACCATGGATACTCCCCTTTCCGAAACTCTCTTTCTGCCGAAAATCGCCAACTACGCCGGTGGGTTCATCGTCTGTGCGCAGCCAGCGGAGGCCATGGGCGACGAAGCCTTCAAGACCCACCCGGTCGGCACCGGGCCATTCATGTTCGAGAGCTACACCCCGCAGAACAGTGTCGTGCTGACCGCCAATGACGACTATTTCCGGGGCGCGCCAAAGCTGGGCGGCGTCGAGGTGCGCTACATGGCGGATCCAAACACCCGCGAGCTCGGTCTGCAAGCGGGTGAGCTAGACGTCGCCGCGGGGATCAACGAGGCGCAGTGGGTCGATCGCATCAATGCCGAGGGAAACCTGACCGCCGATATCTTCGGTGTCGCCGAAGCCGTCTGGGTCAACCTGAATGTCACCGCGGAGCCGCTCGACGATCCGCTGGTGCGTGAGGCGATCGCCCTGGCAATCAGCCGCGACGAGCATGCGGCGCTCCGCGGCGCTCCGGTATCCGAGCTGATCGCCTCTGTCGTGCCGGCGCAGCTGATGCCCGGCGGGCTGACGGAGGAAGAAGCCGCCGCCGCAGAGGTGCTGCACGAGCAGAACATCGAGCGAGCGCGGGAATTGATGGCAGAGGCGGGCTACGCCGATGGGTTCAGCATCGATCTGATCACGTCGGAGATGACCGACTACAGCGCCAACTACGAAGTGCTGCAGGCGGAGCTAGCGGAGATCGGCATCACGATCAACCTCACAGTCGTCGACCATGCCACGATGCACGAGCAGATCCGCGAAGACGTCAACCCGATCGTGATCTACGTCGCTTACCGGCCGAACGCCGACGTCTACCTGACCAACTTCTTCCACTCCGATTCGATCGTCGTCGAGGGAGCCTCGCCGATCACCAACTTCTCCCACTACTCCGGAGTCGACGATCTGATCGAGCAGGCACGCGCCGAGACCGATCCCGCGGCGCAAGAGGAGCTCTGGAAGCAGGCGAATATCCAGATCCAGGAGGACCTGGCCGCAATTCCGCTCTACATGCAGAATCGGGTTTACGCCCGGGCGCCTGGCGTCGACTACGGACACGAGCTGGTTTCCAGTCTCGCCCTCTATCCACAGATCACCGAGCTGACGACGGTGGAACGCTAGCGCCGGAACTCGAGGGGCCCGTCGTTCGGCCGGAATGCACGAAGAGCGGTCATTCCAGGGGCACGGCGCACCGTGCCCCTGGACCAGCCGTCCCCTGGGAATGGCTCGAACGTGAAGGCACTGCAATCCGGGGACCGTATGCAGCCACAGTTGAGGCGCCTGGGATGATGCCATGATCCGCCATATCGGCCGGCGTCTCCTGCTGGCGATTCCGACGCTGCTGGCGGTGTTCACCATCATCTTCATCATTGTTCGCGTCGCGCCGGGAGATCCCGCCGTGGCGGCGCTGGGCGACTACGCATCCGCGGACGCGGTGGCAGCGCTACGGGAGCGGATGGGACTCAACGAGCCGCTCTGGAAGCAGTACCTGACGTTCCTTGGCGATCTCTCCCGCGGCGATCTGGGACGCTCGCTGATCTCGCAGAAGCCGGTCAGCGAGCAGATCGCCTTCGTCCTGCCGTACACCCTGGAGCTGACCGCCGCCGCAATTCTGATAGGACTCGTGCTCGGTATTCCCACTGGCGTGGTGACCGCGATTCGCCGCAACACCGCCGTCGACTATGCCGGTCGGATGCTTTCGCTCCTTGGTCTCTCTTTTCCGTCGTTCTATCTCGGCATCTTGCTCATCTTCTTTTTCGCGGTAAAGCTGGGGCTCTTCCCGGCCGTCGGGTCGGCGCCATTTTCAGAGCCGGGCCGCAACCTGCACTATCTGGTGCTCCCCGCGCTGACGCTGGGACTGATCGAAACGGCATACATCGCTCGCATGACCCGCTCGGTCGTCTTGACGATCCTGACCGATGATTACATCCGCACCGCTCGCGCCAAGGGTCTGGAAGAGTGGGTGGTGCTGGTGAAACATGTGCTGCGCGCCGCGCTCATTCCCATCGTCTCGCTTGTCGGCATCTTCGCCATCAGCCTCATCGGCAGCTCGGTGCTGGTCGAGGAGGTCTTCGCGCGGCCGGGACTGGGCAAGCTCATGGTTGGTGCCACCAAGCAGAAGGACTACACCACCCTGCAATCGATCATGGTCGTCTATGCATTCATCATCGTGATCGTCAATCTCCTCGTCGACATCATCTACACCTATGTCGACCCGCGGGTGAGGTTCGGCTGATGGCGGATGCGGTCGCGAACCCGGGAGCTCCAGGACAGGTCACGCTCGCCTCACCGGAAGCGCCCAAACTCATCTCCCAGCGCCAGCGCGCGCTGCGGACGTTCACCGGCAACCGCACGGCGGTCGTCGGGCTGGCCATGATCCTGATCATCGTATTCATCGCCATCGCCGCACCGCTCCTGGCGCCTTACGACCCCCTCGATCAGAGCGTGAGCAGCCGTCTCGATCCGCCGTCCCGCGAGCACCCGATGGGGCTGGACGACAAGGGGCGCGACATCCTCTCCCGCGTCATCTATGGAACGCGGATTGCCCTGACGGTCGGGTTCTTCTCCGTTCTGGTCGGGGGCGCTCTGGGAACGGCCATTGGCGTCGCGGCCGGCTACTTCGGCGGCAAGATCGACAGCGCGCTAATGCGCCTCACTGACGTGATGCTGGCGTTTCCCGACCTCATCACCGGGTTACTTGTCCTGGCCGTGCTCGGACCCGGTCTCTGGAAGATGATCTTCGCCATCGGTCTCACCATCGCGCCGCGGTTCGCCCGCATCGCCTACGGCCCGACGCTGGCGATCAAGGGCAAGGAGTTCGTCGAGGCGGCGCGCTCGATAGGCGTCCGGGACGCGAGATTGCTCCGAGTCCACATCCTCCCCAACGTCGGCGGCGATCTGCTTGTCTTTGGCAGTCTCTGGACGGCATCGGCCATTCGCCTGGAGGCCAGTCTGAGCTTCATCGGTCTCGGCGTGGCGCCACCGACGCCGACTTGGGGTCAGATGATCCGCGAGGGCACCATCCACCTGACCACCGTGCCGATGTACTCGCTTGGTCCTGGACTCGCCTTGCTGCTGACGGTATTCGCCTTCAACCTCGTCGGCGACGGCCTGCGCGACGTGCTCGACCCCAAAGCCAGGGCGTAGCGCGGGCAGGACGCGGACAGCACCGCGATGCACGCCGGCCGGCCTGTAAAAAGGCCTCGAGACCGCAGACTGTGCTCTGTTTCAGGCCGCCACTGACGCCAACACCGTCCTCGGCGAGGCACACTCCCCCGTAGCTTGGCCCCAGATTGGCATGAATCTCGGGGAGTTTAGTCGCGCTCGCGTTGACAGGTGTAGGATTGAACCAACCGGCTATCGGTGACTGGCTATCAGCTATTAGCTGTTGGCTCGGGCTGTCTTAGAACGCACCACTCCCCGTCTGGCCGTCTGGCCGTCTGGCCGTCTCCGACCGCTAAAGGACCCAGCCATGTACTTCAAGCAGTTTCTCGACGAACGGTGTGGCTGCGCGTCCTATCTGGTTGCCTCCCGCCAGAGTCATGAGGCCGCGATCATCGATCCCTCGATTGCCATCGAGGAGTACGAGACACTCCTGGCGCAACGCGGCTTCTGCCTCCGCTACGTGATCGACACCCACATCCACGCCGACCATGTGTCAGGCGCGCGCCGTCTCATTGCCAGGCAAGGGGGAGATCTCTGTCTCCATGAAGCGGCGCAGGTAGCCTACCCGTTCCGACCACTTCAGGACAGTGAGGAGCTGGCACTCGGACAATTGCGATTGCGCGTGCTGCACACCCCCGGCCACCGACCCGAGCTCATCTCGATCCTGGTCGTCAATCCGGAGCGCAGCCCGGAACCATCCATGGTGCTCACCGGTGACTCGCTGCTGGTCGGGGACGTGGGGCGACCCGATTTTGGCGGAGGAGATGCAGCCGCCCAATACGAGAGTCTGACCAGACTGCTCCGCCTCCCCGATTGGGTGGCGGTCTTCCCGGGGCACTTCGAGGGACCGTGTGGCAAGGGAATGTGCGGCCGGCCGAGCACGACGATCGGCTTCGAGCGCCTTTTCAACCCCCTGGCGCGCCTCGAGCGGGGGCCGTTCGTCGACCATCTGAGCGAGGCCGTCCCGGCCCGTCCGCTCAACATCACGGCGATCGAGGCCACTAATCGCGGTCTCGTCGACCGCCCGTGGGCGATGCTTGCGACCAGCCCAGCAGTAGACGAGGTCAGCCTGGAAGAGGTGGAATCCCGCGATCCTAGCACGGTCGTGCTCGATGTGCGCGAGCCGGTCGAGTACGCAGCAGGACACGTGCCGGGCGCCGTCAATCTCCCCCAAGCCGACCTCGCCGACCGCCTGGACGAGCTACCGCGAGATCGTCCCTTGCTGCTGATCTGCCAGGGCGGATATCGCTCACAGCGTGCCGCCCAGTTCCTCATTCAGATGGGCTTCGCACAGGTCGCCAGCGTTGCGGGCGGAACGGCCGCCTGGGCTGAAGCAGGAAAGCCGCTCGGCCGAGGCGAGGTCGGCGATCAGGCCGTGCGCGTCGTCGAGACTGAGTGGGCCCACGCGGGCGGCAGCAGAGCGACCTAAGACCTGATCGTCGCGCAGGCTGCTGGAGTTCCGTCAAAAGGTCGAGAAGGTAATCTCCTGCGCGGTGATGAACTCCAACAGCGCGGGAGTCCCCTCCTGGGTCTGGCGAATAGCGCGCTCGATGGCGGGAACGATCTGTCCCGGCTCCGTTACGCGCTCACCGTACCCACCTAGAGCCCGGGCGAACGCGGCGTAATCGCCGCTGATGTCGGTGGAGCGGTACTTGGCGGTCGCCTGCCGCATAATCGGCAACTCGATCGCCATCGAGAAGTTGTTCAGCAAGACCGACAGGATCGGCAGCCGCTCACGGACCGCGGTTTCGAAATCCATGCCGGTGAAGCCGATCGCGGCGTCCCCCCAGACGTTGATACAGAGCTTGTCGGGCTTAGCCAGCTTGGCGCCCATGGCCAGACCGAGCCCGTAGCCGAGCTGCGTGGTCTTGCCCCAGCCGAGGTAGGACAGCGGTTCCTGGCTGACCCAGAAGGGCGAGAGCTGGTCGCGCGGGGAGCCCGCGTCGTGGGTGATGATCGTGTTGGCAACGTCGACCGTGGCGAGCAGGTCCTGAATCACGCGGTAAGGGGAAAGCGGGACCTCGTCAGAGCTCAGTTTGGACCGCCAAGCCTCAAGCCAGGGCGCTCTCACCGCGGCAATCTCGCCGGCCACGGCGTCGAAGCGACCTCGGGCGGAGTCACTGAGCCGTTCCTTGACCGCACAGAGCAGCGCGTCCAGCGTCAGGGCAGCATCTCCGGCCAGCGCGTAATCGACCGGCACCGTGTGATTGATGTCGGCCGGGTCGAGCGTCGCGTGGATGATGGTCTTACCAGGAGGCATGGCTACGCCGTAGGTGGTCGCCGCAAAACTACAGCCAATTCCGAAGATGACGTCGGCGTTGGCGAGGAAGTGGTGAACCGGCATCGGAATTGCCCGGCCCCCCGAGCCAAGAGCGAGCGGATGATTCTCCGGGAAGGCACTCTTCCCTTGCAGGCTGGTCGTGACGGGCGCCTCGAGCAGCTCGGCTAGCGCCCGCAGTTGCGGCCAGGCCCGGGCGTAGTGGACTCCCTGCCCGGCGTAGATAACCGGCCTCCTGGCCTCCACCAGCACCCGCGCGACCTCCTCGATCCGTTCGGGGTCAGGCCCCCAACGCACGCGCGGCGCCCGTTCGTAATCGAGTGGAGCCGGCAGCTCTTCATCGAAGACGTCTTTCGGGATCTCGACGAGGACCGGGCGCGGGCGACCGTTCTTGACCCGCGTGAACGCCCGCCGCAGCGCGTCCGGCACTGCCCCGGCAACGGTTACCTGCTCGGCGGACTTAGTGATGTGTTGAAAGTTGAGGTAGGCGCTGAAGTTGGGGGGCACCGCGGCCATCGTCCGCGGATAGCCTCCCGGCAGCACGACGATCGGCACGGATTCACCGTAGGCCTGGGCGACACCGCCGAAAGCGTTCTCCGTCCCGGGGCCGAACTGCATGGTGAAGACCCCGATGCGTTCCCCCGACGTGACGCGGCTGACCGCGTCGGCCATGTGCAGCCCAGTCCGCTCCTGGCGGACGATGATGGTCCGAATATCGGCCGCGGCCGCGGCTTCGATAATCGGATTCACCGGGTACCCGATCAGATAGTCGACCCCCTCCCGCTTGAGGATCTCTGCCACCGCCGCGGCGACCATCACCATCATCGTTACTCCTCCGCGATCCTGCTGCTCTTGATACTCGCACTGGCCGAGTCGGCGCGACCTGATAGTGCGACAGGCTAGCTCTTTCCCTCGCGATTCGGAGTTCCCAGGACGTGACTGTTGAACGGCTGCATCACGTTGTCGAAGATCTGCGTGAACATCGCGGCGGAGAAGAAACCGACAGCCCGAAGTGTCTCCGTGCTGGTATTGACCAGGTCGTGCCTCACGTTGGTCGGTAGCACGAAGACGCTGCCCGGTCGGACTGGGAAGACGCCGTCGTCACGATGCAGCTCGCCGGTCCCGGAGACGATGGTATTGGGTCTCCTCGGTCTGATCGGTGTGCCAGCCGAGTCGCGAGCCCGGCTCGATCTCGAAGGCGATCGTCGTCGACTGGTCCGCACCATGTCCTCCCTAGGAGACGAAGACGCCTTACCAACGAACTGAATCGTCGCCATCCCCGTGGATCTGCGCGGCAGGTCAAACGTCGCGACCGGGTCCATGCCGTCCCTTTCACGTTCAATTGGGTAGATCTCGTCTTTCCGGCACGACAACCGACACGGCGAGCGCCGCGTCATGCATCATGTTCCGGCCGGTCGTTAGCGTACACCTGAACCCGGCGAGGTCAAGCCGATCGGGAGTCGGAAGTCGGGAATCGTCGGAGAGACGGCAAGGCGAGTCGTCAGTCGTAAGTCGTGAGTCGGCAAGTGCCACCAGCTAATAGTTGAAAGCTGGCGAATGATCCTCCGCCCTCCGACTCGTCAGGCATCGCGCCACGATGAGAGACACGCGGAGGGAAGCGAAGGCACGCCAGGAGCCAGCGCGCTCGGGCCATAGAGCAGCGCAACCATCGGCCTGGAGAGCGGCTGCCAGAACGCGCACGCCTCTCGCAGCACCTTCAGCCCGATCTCCCATTGCTCTGGCTCGTTCGTTGCCAACTGCCCAAACCCGTCGAGTACCAGCACGTATCCGGCGGCAGGAAGCCAGCTGAGATCCGTGAGACAGTCGTAGACGGCATCCCAATTGCGCCCAAAGTAGTCCGGGAAGTGCAGGGCACGGGCGAGCTCCTGGAAGAACTCGGCTCGAGTACCGGCCGCCGTGCCTTCGAGAACCGCGACGGCGAACTCAGGTGGGAGTGCACCGTGATGCAGAACTTGGTCGCGCTCCGCCACGTCGATACGGTAGACGCCCGACGGGCAGCGCTCAGAGTCACCGGTTCCTTCTAGGCCCATCCGCAGTTACGCCAGCACGTCGTGCACAACTTGCAAACCTGCGCTGACCGCCCCGTCCATGCTGCCCCACTCCTCGATCGCCGTCTCGGTAACCAGCCGATCTGCCGGGCATTCCCGAGAAGACCCGGGATCCGCGGGATTTACGTTGTGAACGATGTCGGCACTGTAGCACGAGCTCGGCTGCAGTGCGCCGATGATGCTGCGCTGAGTGGTCGAACCCGACATCGGTCCGGTCGCGTGGTCGCGGCCCAGAAGTGCTGTTCAGGTCGCCAGATCAATCCCCCGCACTGATCCGATAGAGCAACCCGTTCTCGTCATCAGAGACGATGAGACTGCCGTCCGGAGCGACCACCACCCCGGCCGGACGGCCCCAGCGCTCATAGCTGGCATCCTGCCAGCCGGTGGCGAAGTCGCGCGCCGCGAACGGTATCCCATCCTCGAAGTCGATGAGCAGCAGCTTTGGCGCCGCCGGCGGCTCCCGGTTCCAGGAGCCGTGCTGGACGACGATAAGATCGCCCTGCAAGTCGTCAGGAATCCCCTCGCCATCGAGAAAGGCGAGACCGAGTGGCGCGGAATGGGCCTGGATGCCGATCGTCGGTGGGGTCACACCGGAGCAGTCGGCTCCTGACTCCTGTGGGGTCGCATCCGGCGGAAGGCATGCCGGCCAGCCATAGTCCCCGCCCTCTTCGACGATCGTGACCAGATCAGGGGGTATCTCGTTGCCCTGGTTGTCGCGCTCGTTCACCGTGGCCCAGAGCAGATCGGTCCCTGGTTGGAAGTCAAGCCCGACGGGGTTGCGCAGCCCGGTGGCGATGATCTCCAGATCGCTCCCGTCCGGATTGGCCTGGGAGATTGTCGCGCGAATTGGCTCCTCTTCAAAACAGATGTTGCACGATGAGCCGACCGCCAGATAGAGCATCTCGTCCGGACCGAAGGCCACGGTGCGGGTGCGATGCCCTCCGGTGGGAAGACCCGGGATGACGACTTCCTGGGCGCCGACCGATCCCGCCGGGTCGTAGCGGAAACGGCTGACCTGATGGATCTCCCCAACGTAGAGGTAGTCCCCCTCATCCGTAGTGAAGAACGCAACACTCGCTGGCTGCTGCAGCCCCGAGAGGAGCACTTCCGGCTCCCCGAGCTGGCCCTCGGCGAACGGGAAGCGGTAGACGACACCCTCGCCCGCGGCGCCAACGACCAGATTGTTCTGATCATCGAAGGCCATGAAGCGAGGACCGCCGAGTCCGGCAGCGACAACGGAGACGGTGTAGCCGGGCGCGACTCGTAGCGCCTGTCCGGAAACGCCGAAGCCTTGCGGATCGGCCACCGTGACCTCCACCAAGTCGGGGTTGGCAGTCACCGCATCATCAACCAGGAGCGCCGGTCCCTCCTGAGCCGCGACGACCGGATGCTCGGTGATGAACGGTGCTGCGCCGACAATGAGCAGGCCGAGAACTACGGCAATCCGAGCAAGGCGATGGGACAGAGGAGTTCCGCAGGACATTCTCGATTCCCTTCATCCGCAAGCGAGAAGGCGGGCGCGGTGAGCGTTCGCTATGCGGCGCCGTCGAGCACCCGTTTGCGGCGTCGTCCAGTCCCTTGCAGGACGTCGTTGCCGTCCTGGTCGACCGGGGGATAGAGGATCCGTTCCGGCCGTTCCCACCATCCGGGCCTGCTGGTCGCCTTCCAACCCGGCAGTTCGCCGACCGCCAGGCTTCGCGCTAGGCTCGCCAGTTGAGTCGGGCGGGGTGCATCACCGCGGATATCGAACACTCCGGGCTCGTAATGCCCATCCTCCCGGGTCACCAGGCAGTGCCAGTCCCACGCGCCGAGGAGGGACCAGATGGTCACCGCGCGGATATCGACACCGCTCTCCTCGAGCCGGCTGGCATCTTGCCAAACCTGCGCGAGCCACCGCACCTGCTCATTCAGCGTCGATCCCAGATGGGCTTCGGTAATGGCCACCGGGCGGCGATACCGCTCCCAGACCTCCTCCAGCAGACTAGCTGGGCTCGGCGACCAATCGGCGAGCACCCGCACAGTCTCGACGTCGGCGTAGGTATCACGGCCGTTCCCGCCGTGTGTGACAGCCGGATAGCGGTGCCGCCGGTGGTCGATGAACCGCTCGCTGGTCACATAGTAATTGCCGCCAATGATGTCGGGGGGGCAGGGTCGCTCGCGAAACGGATCCAGCTCCGCTCGGGTCAACCCCAGCCACCACAGGTGCTGCCAGAGGGGGTGTTTCTCCGTCACTCGCCCGCAGAGGAAATCGAGCGACAACCAGCGGCGTTCGTTCTCGTAGTCGGCCTGGTATCGAAGCCGCGGGGTGCTCCAGACGCGGCCGAGATCCTCGGTCTGGACGAGCTGGGCGCTGGGGTTGACCTGCCGGATCTCCTGCATCGCTAGCTGGACGGCCAGGCACTCATGGACGAGCGCGCGCACCATCGTCCGTTCGTCGCGTGCGTGCGGATGCCAATGTCCATAGAGCGCCGCGAAGCGAGCTGTCGTCAACGGTTCATTGACCGGCGTGTAGGCATCGACCCAGGGGTACCGATCGCTGACCGCGCGCGCAAATCGCCCCAGGTGGTGCGGGAATTCCGGGTCGAGCAGTCCCGTCCAGCGTGGACCGCTGCCGTGATGACAGAGTCCGACAATCGGCCGGATGCCGAGCTCGCGCAGGCGCACCAACCGCTCGTCGGTCCAACTCCAGTCGGGCTGCGCTGGATCGGTGGGCACCATGCGCTCCCAGAGCACGGGATACCGAAGCGCTTTGATACCAAGGTCGGCGAATCGATCGAGATCGTCGAACCGGTGCTGGTGACCGGTCAGGACGACCTGGTCAATGTAGCGATCACCGACCCGGTTGACCGTGCATTCGATTCCGCCCCAGAGCTCCAGCATCAATCCGATCTATGCCAGGGTCAGCACACGTGCGGAGCGAATGCGCTGCCAGACCGTGAGGGCCTGGGCCACCACCTGATCCATATTGTAGTAGCGGTAGGTGGCCAGGCGGCCAGCGAAATGGACGTTGGGCGTCTGTTCCGCGAGCGCCTCGTACGCCTTGTAGCGCTCAGCGTTGTCGGGCCGCGGGATCGGATAGTATGGGTCTCCCTCCGACCGGGGGTACTCGTAGACGATAGTCGTCATGGGGTGCCGCTGACCGGTCAGGTGCTTGAACTCCGTGACGCGGGTGTAGTCGTAATCATTCGGGTAATTGACCGTGCCGACTGGTTGGAAGACCTCGGTGGGATGTGTCTCGAACCGGAACTCGAGCGACCGGTAAGGGAGAGGACCGAACTGGTAGTCGAAGTACTCGTCGATGCGCCCCGTCCAGATCAGCTCCCGATAGGGAACGAAGTCCTCAATCTCCTGATAGCCGGTGTTGAGCATGATCTTGATATTGGGGTGATCAAGCATGCGCTCGAACATCCGCGTGTAGCCATGCTTTGGCATTACCTGGAAGCGGTCGGTGAAGTACCGGTCGTCACGATTCGTGCGAGTCGGGATGCGGGCGGTCACCTGAGCGTCAAGCTCTGAAGGGTCGACCCCCCACTGCTTACGGGTATATCCCCGGAAGAAGGTGTTGTAGAGATGGCGACCGACCTTGCTCACCACCGCGTCCTCGGCCGTCAGAATACGCTCTCGCGGCTCGGCGACGCTCTCGAAATAGCGCGTCAGCTCGTCTGACGTAAGGTTCAACCCGAACAGAGTATTGATGGTGTCGAGATTGATCGGGATGGGAACGAGTCGCCCTTCGACACTGGCCAGGACGCGATGCTGATAAGGACGCCACTCGGTGAACTGGGAGAGATACTCGTAGATCTCGGGTGCATTGGCATGGAAGATGTGCGGACCATAGCGATGGATGAGAATCCCCGCGTCATCAAAGGTGTCAAAGGCATTGCCGGCGATATGCGACCGCCGGTCGATGAGCAAGACGCGCGCGCCGTCTTCGCGAGCGAGGCGCTCGGCCAGCACACTGCCGGCGAATCCCGCGCCGACGATCAGGAAGTCGAACATCGCTGGATCAGGCCGTAAGCGCCGCGGTCTGCGCCGCGGGCACGATCATCGTCGTACTGGCACGGGACATGACCGCCAGCATCGCCTCGGCGATGCAGTCCCAATCGTGAGCGGCGACGAGGCGCGCCGCGCGGGCACGCCATTGACGGTCCGCATCGCCCGTCCGGTTCAGCACCGCCTCGGCGGCGGCAACAAACTCATGTCCAGTCGTCGCGATCTCGACGGCATCGCCGTAAAGCGTGATGACGTCGGTGATCGGTGTCGAGACGACCGGCTTGCCACCGGCGAGGTACTCGAGCGTCTTGGTCGGGGAGATCGCTCGCGTGGCCTCGTTGAGGGCAAAGGGCATGAGTGCCACGTCAAAGCACGTTAGGAACGCCGGCAGATCGTCGTAGGCTTGCTGGCCGAAGCGGAGGATGTTGCTTCTCTCCGGAATGCTGCTCTCGTCGATCTTTGTCACCGGACCGATCAGCGCGATCGTCCAGTCCGGTCGCAAATCGGCGATCTCCGCCAGCAGATCGAGATCGAGACGCTCGTCGATCACCCCGTAATAGCCGAGGATCGGGCGCCGCTGATCCGCCAGTCCTTCATGAGGTACGGCCTTGGTCGATGCAAAGTGAGCCGCTTCGACCCCGGAGGGGAAGCAGTGCACCGACGGGTGCATATCGCGTCGCTGGCGGTAGAGCGTCGGTCCCCCGGTGAACACCAGATCGACCGTTGAGAGCAGACGTGCCTCGCGGATGCGCAACTCCGGCGGCGCGGCGCGAAAGCTGGCGAGATCGTCCATCGCGTCATAGACGGTGAGGCGGGGACGAACGGTCGCGGGCTCGGCCCCAAGGGCCATCGGCGTGTAATACCAGAGAATCGGGGTCGTTCCGGGACGGACGAACGGCTCGAGCAAACGACTGATCTGCCCATTGACGTGGTTCCCGAACCCGTACAGTTCCGTGCTGCCGGGGAGAAGTGGGGTTACCACTTTGACCCCATGATCGTGTCGGACGTGTACATCGGGGCCCTGGAGATGATACTCCGGCTCCTCGACAACGATCACCGGCATCTCACGCGCGAATCGCGTGAGGAGGTGCTGAGGTCGCTGCCAGACAAAACCCCAGCGCAAATGTGAGAACGCGACGAGCATGCAATCCCCATTCGTCGGTGGCGAGCGCCACAGCACACACTAGCGCCGCGGTCGAATCCGCGGCACGCGCTCGAGACAGCATGCA
>JAICRA010000166.1 GCA_025937615.1 Thermomicrobiales bacterium
CGAGCGCACGACGACATCGGCCAGACCGTCGAGAGGTGTTGGCTCGTTGTTGACGATGGCCAGCCGGGCTCCGCTGGCGACCGCAATTTGCGGCAGACGCGCGGCCGGCTGAACGACCAGCGAGCTGCCGACGACCAGCATCAGATCGGTCGCTCGCGCGACAGTGAATGCCCGTCGCAGCGCGGCCTCGGGCATCTCTTGCCCGAACAAAACCGTGGCGGCGCGAAGCATTCCACCGCAGATCCCACACGTTGGCAGTGGCTCCAGCTCGAGCCGGGTCTGAATCTCGTCCGCGGGCCATGATGCGCCACAGTCGAGACAGCTGACCCGGTGCGCCGTGCCGTGCAGCTCGATGGTGCGCTCGGAATCGCTCCCGGCCTTCTGATGCAACCCATCGATGTTCTGGGTGATGACGTACGACAGGCGGCCCGCGGATTGCAACCGTGCCAGTGCCAGATGGCCGGCATTGGGTTCCGTGTCGCGCAGCACCGGGTATCGCTCACGCCGCTCCTCCCAGTACTGGCGGCGGGTTTCCAGGTTCTCGCGAAAGTCGCTGAGGGTCGGCGGCGCGTTGCGTTCCCAGACGCCTCCAGGACCTCGGTAGTCCGGAATGCCGGATTCGGTGCTGATTCCCGCCCCGGTTAAGGCAGTGATGACGCGCGCTGGTCGCGTGATCTCGATGAGCGCCGCGACCGATGGGTCACGATCCCCGGATGGAATTCCCGCCTGGTGTTTCGTCAATGTGTGCATCCCTTATCCAGCTCGCGTCGCTCATGCCTGATGGTCACAGCTGGTCTTGTGTCCGTACGGTGGCGATGGTACGCTGACATCTCTGGTGTGAACCGGAATCCCCGCTAAATTGACACGACGTGCCGCTGAGCCCGCACCGGCGCGAAGCTCACCTGCCGCCTACCGGCGACGCGGTGGCACAGCCGATGAATCGAGACCGCACCATGATGATCTCCCAACCAGCAATGATGTGCCTCACTGCCACGTGGCAAAGCCTGACTAGCCGGGCGACTCCCAGCGCAGCGCCAGTCGCTGAGCAGCGGCTGCCCGAGTCGGCGCCGGCGGAAGTGATCGAGGGCGAAGTCGATGCGGTGTCGGAGTCGCTGTTCGTGACCACCGCCGCGGGCGAGGACAAGAACCTCGCGGCCGAGGGGCGCGATCAGGCGACGGCGCTCCCCCCGCGTGTCGATCTCTCGATGCCTCTCGCCGCGAACGAGCGGCGTGCCCGCGCCGCCGCACTGCGGGCCATGGCATTGAGCCGGGAGCGTCGCTTCGACGCCGCCAAGACCGCATTCGCGGAAGCAGCCAGGCTCGATCCGGCGCTCGACCTCACGCGCACACCCGCGTTTTGGACCTTGGAAAGGGCGGCTCATGAGGCCGCGATCGAGGCCTATGCGCGGGCGGGGCGCGACGGCGATGCGGCGGTCCTGCGGGCGCGGGTTCACAGCACATTTCGCCCGAAGCCCCTTCGCACGCGGCAGCAGGTCGTGCTCAGCAGGTAGGGACGTAGTCCTCCAGCAAAATCGTTCCCGGTCGGACCGCGACGATCAACGTTGTCCCACGGGTCTCAATTCGGGTCTGCCGACGGTGTGGCACCCGGCACGTCACCGGGCGCCACCGTTCGGTCGATCGCTGCCGAGGATTACCGGCTCGCCCGCGATCGAGGAGCGAGCTTCGGGAGGGGAAGAGAGGAGGCGTACGTCCCGAAAGCGTCAGCGAGACGCTTCGGCGAACGCCTGACTGGGGAATATGGGGTTGTTTTGCCGGGCGACCGGCTAACGTCGCCCAAGGCGCCAAGTTTTGGAACGCCAACGCAAAAAAGCGCCAGCGGGGCTTTCGTCCGGAGCTCCGGACTTTGCCCACCGAGCCTCGCCTAATCCGTGCGAAGCTTCGTCGCTTGGCGCACCCCTCGATTCGAGGTCAGCAACGAGCAAGGGTAGCAGCGCCCGTCTCTCGATGCAATCTGAGGATGAGTCGTGATAGTTACGAGGCGCGTGCTCGTGCTCTTGCGCTTCGCTCCCGGAGTGCCGACGCTACGGCATCGAACCGGGCAGGATTGACCGCGTAGTACTTCGAGCCTCGTCGTGCTTCAACTGTCACCAGGCCCGCTCGCTCGAGTTGAGAAAGGTGGCGTGACACGGCCGATTGAGCGACGCCGAGGCGCCCCACGATCTCCTGGGCGTAGAGCTCGCCTTCGAGCAACAGATCGAGCATGCGCAGGCGCGTTGGATCCGCGAGAGCCCGGGCGGCATCGAGCAGATCGACCTGATCGCTGATCGACGAACGATCGCCGATGGGTGGAGCGGAGGGCGCCGCGTCTCGCTCTCGGCAACGATCGATCAGGCGCGGAGCCGAGAAGTAGACGATGAGATCTGGTTCGTAAGCTATGTAACTGACAAAGTCACCTAGGTGGGCCGACGGACAGAATGCGACTCGGGTGAACGTCGCGGGCGGGCGTTCCAGGACATCTGGTACGCGCTGACCGGTGAGGGCGGCGTAGGCCTCGGAGAAACCCCGATCGCTGAATGACGCCCCCCGGCGAGCGGCTTCCCGCTGCATAGGCTGATCGGCCGCGCGGGCCTCCTCGTAGACCGCCTTCCAGACCCCCTCGTACATGGCAATGGTCCGCTCCTTCAGCTGCGCGGGATCGGTGATGAGTGCCAGGACGTCGGCCAGCGGTGTTGTCGTGAGCGCAGGAGCCAGGGCGCGTGTCCACGATTCCTCGTCGAGCGGCGGCCGCCAGCGTATTTCGAGGTCGGCATAGACCCGCTGCAGGGCGTGTCCAATCATCTCTCGATACTCGCCCGCGGGAATACTCTCCATGAAAGCGAGCAGGTCGTCGAAGGTAGCGTCGAGCCGGTCCGGACGGAGCGGTTCGAAGCGCATGACCGGTTCCTCTGGATAGTAGAGGAGGCGGCCGGAGAAACCGTGCAGGAGATCGAGATCCGTGCGGACGGGAGGGGGGAGCCGGAGTCGCGCGTCGACCAACCACGGATCCAGATCGCTGCCAGGGACCGCGCGGTAGATGAGCGAGAGGACCGAGATCATGTCGAGCGGAAGCGAGATCGCGGTTTCGATGCGAAGGGCGGGCTGGCCGGCAACCAGATTACCCATGACGAACGATCGTTCCGGGCCGAGAGAGGAAGGTCATCACATCATCATGATATCGCCCTAGCCAGGTTTCGTCTGGCGCGTCGCCGTCGGCGCCATAGCTGAGGATAATGCGCTCAGATGAAGATGTGATCGGTCCCGACGAGCGGCCGGCGTCTGTGGAGGGATGATGAGTAGCGATCCACTCTGGTTCAAGGATGCGGTGTTTTACGAAGCGCCCGTCAAGTCGTTCTTTGATTCCGACAACAACGGCATCGGCGACTTCCGGGGCATGACCGAGAAACTCGACTACATCAAGCAACTTGGGGTTGATTGCATCTGGCTCTTGCCGATGTATCCGTCCCCGTACAAAGACGACGGATACGACATCGCCGATTTCCTCAGCATCCACCACGACTACGGCACCGTCGCGGACTTTAAGGCGTTGCTCGATGCGGCACACGAGCGCGGACTGAAGGTCATCGCGGATCTGGTCGTCAACCATACCTCTGACCAGCACGCCTGGTTTCAGGAAGGACGCAAGGATCCCGAGTCGCCCTATCGTGACTACTACGTCTGGAGCGATGACCCGACCCGCTATGCGGACGCGCGCACCATCTTCATCGACACCGAGGTCTCGAACTGGACCTATGACCCGGAAGCCGGTCTCTACTTCTGGCATCGCTTCTTCAGCAATCAGCCCGATCTCAACTACGACCACCCGGCCGTCCAGGAAGAGATGCTGAACATCGTTCGCTACTGGCTGGGGATGGGGCTGGATGGGTTCCGGTGTGACGCCGTGCCCTATCTGATCGAGCGGGAGGGAACGATCTGCGAGAACCTTCCCGAGACGCATGAGTTCCTGCAGCGTCTGCGGCAGATGGTCGACGATGAGTTCCCGGGGAAGATCCTGCTCGCCGAGGCCAACCAGTGGCCCGAAGACGTCGTGGAGTACTTCGGAACGCCCGAAGAGCCCGAATTCCACATGGCGTTCCATTTCCCGCTGATGCCTCGGATGTTCATGGCCATTCGCCGCGAGGATCGCCTCCCAATTGTCGAGATCATGACGCGCACACCGGACATCCCCGAGAGCTGCCAGTGGGCGATCTTCCTGCGTAACC
>JAICRA010000134.1 GCA_025937615.1 Thermomicrobiales bacterium
CGATCGCCGGAAAATCAGGACGCTGGAGTGCTTCCGCCAGCAACTGGGTCAACTCCTCAAAGTCATTCCGAAGGCCGCGCACGCGCGCCTCGACGAACTCACGGCCCGCGTCGATAGACGTCGATCCGCCCAGCTCGTCGAGCCGGGTGCTGATCTCCTCGAATGAGCGGCCGCTCGACCCTCGTTGCAGGGAGCGAGCCGTGAGAAAGGCGAGGCCGGACTCCTCCGGCCGCTCGTAGATGGCGCCTGCGGGATCGCGTAGTCGAAGCGCAAACGACTGGCTCTGCGGTCGCTCTTGTCCTAGCACCGGAATACCATTGGGAAGGAAAGCCCGGTGAAACGAGGCGTACTCCGCTTCCATAGACGAACGCGGGCCGGTGAGTCCCCAGGCCAAGGGTGGCACGAAGCGCAGGCCAGCATACGCCGGGGGCCCTGGTGCTGCCCCCTCGGTGATGAGCGGTTCGAGCCAGCCGACAGTTCGCCGCTCCACAAGAAGGTATTTCTGCGCAACGCGCCGAATATCTTCGGCGGTCACCCTCCTGATCTCATCGGGTAGGGAAGCCGCTCGATGGAAGCCATCGACGATTTCCCAATGCCCGAGCCAATACGCCTGATTGGTCATGCCTTCCGAGGAGTAGACGAACTGTGCTTCCAACTGGCGAAGGGCCCGGTGCAGCTCATTTTCAGTGACCAGCTCATTCTGCAAGCGGGCGACTTCGCCGTCGACGATGCGCTCCAGCTGCGACAGGTCGGAGCCTGGCAGACCTGTTACGCCTATCTGAAAGAGGTACGGGTCGATTGTCAGGCCCATGTCGCTCCCCGCGGAACGAGCAAGGCCCGACGCAACCAAAGCCCGATAGAGGCGAGATGACCGCCCCATGACGCCGCCGCCGGCGAGCCCCATCGGCGGGCCACCGGACAAAATGGCTTCAGTGACCAGCAAGGGAACAGCATCGGCATTCGCTGCGCCTGGTGTGTGGTACGCAACGCGGAGGTACGGCACACCAGATGGCCGCCGCAGAAGGACACGACGCTCGCCTTGTTGTGCTGGTTCCATCACCCCAATTGACTGGGGTATCGACTCGCCGGCGGGAACCGCCTCGAAAGCTTGCTCGAGGCGGCCAAGAAGATCGCCGCTGTCGAAAGCGCCGACGGCAACGACGAACGCGTTGCCCGGATGATAGAAGCGGCGGTAATGCTGAAAGAGGTCTTCTCGCGAAATCGCGCGCAGATCGCACTCGTAGCCGATCACCATGTGTCGGTATGGATGGGCGTGGAATGCGGCGCCGACAACTTCCTCGTAGAGTGCGTAGCCCGGGTTGTTCTCCGCGCCCTGCCGCTCGGAAAGAATGACTGTCCGCTCGGACTCGACTTCTTCTGTGGTGAAGAGCGAGCCCACCATGCGGTCTGGTTCGATCCGGAGCGGGAGGTCGATCTGGTGTGAGGGCACAGTCTCGAAATAGGCGGTCCAGTCATGCGAGGTCAGAGCATTTAGCGTCCCTCCCACCCGGGAGACATCGCGAAAAATCTGACCCTTCGCAATGCTTGCGGTTCCCTTGAACTGCATGTGCTCGACCCAGTGAGACAGCCCAGTCTTCCCCGGTTGTTCGTTTCGACTACCAACTCGGTACCAGGTCCAAAGGGAAACGACGGGTGCGGAGTGATCCTCCTGCAGGATCACCCCCAGTCCGTTGTTCAGCTGCGTCGCGACGACATGATTGGCGGACGGTGGTGCCATAAAGTTTGCTCTCCGTATTGATATTCCCCGCTGCCTCGTCGCGGGTGGGGCCGAGCCCGCGTTGCAAACGCCTGGTCAGGATAAAATGCAGCCGATCGAGACGGCCTCTCGAGGCTGAAACCAGCGGATCACCGGCGTTAGGAAGCTTGAGGTGAGATGTGGCGCAGATCGATCCGGAGCAGCGGTACCACGACTGGCTCATGGACCGTGTCGTGCGATTTCTGCAAACGCGAGACCGCCGGATCTTTCCGTTCACCACAAACTTTGACGAGGATCAGCTTGCGGCCTTCGTTCGGGATCTGCGCGAGGGGCTGAGTGAGGTGACCCACGGCGGCAGCGCTCGCAAGACATCGGCAACGGGGTTTGTCACCAGTGATCGGAATTTGCTGCGCATCATCAATGAATGGAGTGGAGCAAACGGCGATTGGCCGGAAGGGTCCTTTCCGCAGGATCCTGTCACGGCGCTGGGATCGTCGTCGCCGGTTGACTCGCCCCCGGCCCAGGTTTACATGAAGCGAGTCATCCGGGAACCGAAGCCTCAAGGAGACTAAGAAGTTGCTTGAGTTATGCAGGTGTTGGAACCGTCATACCGGCCCCCTGGAACCGAGATATTTTCAGACGTGGAATCGGCTCGGCCGCCGGGTCAGTAATCAGCTCGCCAAGGAGTTCGCCGATCGCCGGTGCGAATTTGAACCCGTGACCTGAAAATCCCGCACCGATCACTACCCGCGGCAGCCTTGGATGACGATCGACGATGAAATCGGTGTCCGGAGTCATGGCGTACAAACAGACGGCACTCTTGATCAAATGTGATGTTACGCCGGGAAGGACATGCGCGGCCAGTTCGAGGCAATCCCGATTTTCGCCCGGCCTGGTCGACCGATCAACCGTTTCCGGATCAGTAATCTCCCCTCCGGCATGGTTGGCAATCTTGAGCCCCGGGACACCGTAGACCGGAAAACCGTAGATCTCCCCGGCCGGCGAGTCGGTAATGAACACCGGGAAACGCTCGGGCTCGAATTGCCGCGGGTCGATCACTTCCTGCCACCAGAGTGTTTTGCGCAGGATGTGGATGGGTATGGCGATGTCCGTCAGCGTCCGCGTTGCCCAGGCTCCCGCGGTTACGATCAGGGCACTGGCCTCATAGCGGCCGCCTGGCGTATCGACCCAGACGTTCTCGGGCTCGGCGCCCCACGCGACTGCTTCTGTCCGTTCCAGGATGGTGGCACCGAGCGCGCGGGCGGCATTTGCCATGCCACGCAGGGCTGGCTCGTTGAGGAGAAACCCGCTGTCGGGGCTGTAAAGCGCATCCCAGTCTTCGGGCACACGAAAGGCCGGCCAACGGGACATGACTTCATAGGGTGTGAGCCACTCATATGAGAGCCCGTGAGCATCGGCGCTGGCTCGGGCCGCGCGCGCATGGACAAAACCGGGCGCAGCGAGCTCGAGCCCGCCGCATCGAACCAGAACTTGCTCTCCGCTCGAGGCTTCCAGTTCCTGCCAGAGCTGATCCGCACGACGGACGAGCGGAACGTACTCCGGAGACTCGGCATAGGCGTGGCGAATGACCCGCGTTTCGCCGCCGTGGCTCCCCCGATTGTGAACGTGGTCGAATTGCTCGAGGACCAGGGTTTTCAAGCCGCGTTTGCCGAGTGCCCAGGCGGCGGCCGTACCCATTGTTCCGCCGCCAATAACAATGACGTCAAAATGGCTTGGTGCTGTCAACTCGGCTCCTCAGATGATGAGATCGGGCAGTGTGATGCAATCCGTTACCGCGACAGACGCGCCTGGTTGCCGAACACCCGGTCAGGTCCGTCGACCGGTGCGGCCCAGCGGATGGCATTGCCGATGACTCTCCGCACATCCGGGTTGTAGAAGGTCGGATAGCTCTCATGACCGGGGCGGAAGTAGAAGATCTTTCCGGATCCGCGCGTGTAACAACAGCCGGATCGAAAGACCTCTCCTCCCGGGAACCACGACAGGAACACGAGCTCTTGCGGAGGCGGTACGTCAAAGAACTCCCCATACATCTCTTCGCGCTCGAGTTCGATGAAGCGATCAAGCCCGGCGGCAATCGGATGCGATGGGGCGACAACCCAGATCCGCTCGAGCTCGTCCGCAACACGCCAGATGAGATTGCAGGAGGTTCCCATGAGCCGCTTGAAGACCTTCGAGTGGTGTCCGGAGTGGAGGACGACTAGCCCCATACCATGGAGCACGCGGGCCTGAACTCGATTGACCGTTTCGTCACTCACCTCTTCGTGCGCTTTATGCCCCCACCAGATGAGCACGTCGGTCTCCATCAGAACGTCCTCGGGGAGGCCATTTTCCGGCTCGTCGAGTGTTGCCGTGCGGACGTTCAGGTCAGCGGAGGCGCCCAAACCCTCGGCAATCGCACCATGAATTCCGTTCGGATAAACCGCTCGGTAGCGTTCCTCCTCACGTTCATGCCGAAATTCGTTCCAAATCGTGACCCGATTTTGATTCACTCCGCGGCTCCCAGCGTATGGTGGAGGTCAGGCTGACTCATGGTGCCTCCACCTCGACCTCTTCTCCGAGCTCTGCCGAACGGTAAATCGCCTCGATGAGGCGCACCCGGTCGAGCCCTTCCTCTCCCGACGGGGACATCGGCGTGCCGTCAAGTACGCTCTCAACGAACTGCTTGAAGACCTCTCCATGGCCGTGCCGCTCGAGGAGACGGGGCTCGGTAATCGTCGGGACGCCGTCGATCTCGCCGAAGAAGCGAAGCGTTCCCGTTTGGGCGTAGTCCCGGGCGTGGATCTCCGCACCACCATTGTCGCCCAGGACCGACATCCCGAAATCGTCGCCATGCCCGGTATACGCGGCCCATGAAGCGTCGAGCTGAAGGGTCAGTCCTCCGTCGAACCGGATGAACGCTGTCGCAAAATCCTCGACTTCATACGGCTCGCCGGGTGCGATCTTGAATCGGTTCCCCTGCCACTGACCTCGCCCTTTCGGTCCCAAGGCCGCATAGGTCGCCGCGCTCACGCGACGCGCTGTTGGATTGCCAAGGACCCAAAGGGCCATATCGAGGACGTGGATGCCCAGGTCGATCAGTGGTCCGCCGCCCGCCATCTGCTTCGATGTGAACCAGGTGCCAAGACCAGGGATGCCGGAACGCCGCATCCAAAACGCGCGAGCGTGGTAGATCTCGCCAAGATTTCCGCGCTCGACTTCCTTCTTGACGAGTTGAACGTCCTGCCGGCCGCGCCGGTTGAAGACAACGCCAAGGACGCGCTCCGCGCGCCGTGCCGCGTCGATGATCCGCTGCCCTTCC
>JAICRA010000325.1 GCA_025937615.1 Thermomicrobiales bacterium
CTTGGACCACGTCGTCAGCGCGGTGCACAGGCAGTCGATGTACGCGGGCGCGTCCTCGAATCCGTTCCATATGCGTGCGAGCTTGCGCTTGGCGACAAGCGCTCTCGCGCTCCACGCAAAACCAGCGCTGGACCGAAGGGCTCGCCCTCTTCGCGCTCCAGGTGTTGATAGTGACTGATCAGCATGATGCCGTTGCGGGCAACGATCCCCAGCACCGTCAGGAAGCCGACCAGTGACCCGAGCGAGATTACGCGGTCGCTCGCGTACGTTGCCAGCAGCCCTCCGACCAGGGCTATCGGCAGTGTTAGGAAGACCAAGAACGCCAGACGCACGTTGCCAAAGGACGCGACCAGAAGGAGAAGAACGAGGACTGCCGCAATGGCCGCGAATCCGACCAGGACTTGCTGCGCGGCCTGCCTCTCGGCCCATTCCCCAAGGACTTCGGCGTGGTACTCGAGCGGGAAATCGACCGTCTCCAAACCCCGCTCGATGTCGGCGACGACCGATCCCAGATCACGCCCGCGAACATTGGCCGTGACGTCCAGGCGACGCGAGAGATTCTCATGGACAATCGCGTTCGGATTCGGCGCCACCCGCACCTCGGCGACATCGCCGAGTCGTACTTCGCCCCCATCGGGAGTGTCGATCAACATTTCATGAACGTCGGTCAGACTCAGACGTGTCTCAGGCTCGCTCCACACCATGACGTCGTAGGCTTGGCCATCCCGGTAAATGTCACCCACCTCTTCGCCGGCCATCAGCGTAGCCGCCGCGCGGCGGATCTCACCTGGCGAGAGACCGTACTTCTGAGCCGCGGTGAGGTCGACCTCGACTTCGACCTGCGGCACGTCCACCAGGAGCTCGACGTGGTGCTCGACGACGCCGTCGACCCCTGCGAGGACCTGCTCGACCTCGTTCGCCTTGGCACGCAGGACATTCAGGTCCTGGCCATAGATGCGGACGACGATCGCTTCGCCGGCACCGGTGAGAACCTCCCGGATCCGTTCCTTGAGATAGGTCTGGACGTCACGATAGAGTCCAGGATAGCCCTCAACGACCTCTTCGACAGCGGCCCGGGTCTGATCGTAATTGACCGTGGGGTCGACGCTGATCCAGTTCTCACCGAAGTAGATGCCGTACACCTCGTCGCCCAGGAGGGCCTGCCCAATGTGAGCCCCGAAGTTACGGACTCCCGGGATCGCTCGCAGCTCCTTGCTGGCCAGGGTCGTGACCCGCACCTCTTCCGGGTGCGACGTCGAGGGATCAGTTACCCAGTGCATCAAGAAGTCGCGCTCCTTGAACTCGGGTAACAGCGCCTGACCGAGTTGCGGGACGGTCGCGATGCCGAGCAACGCTACGAGTCCGACGGTGGCGAATGCGTACCGCGGCCGCCGCACGATCCGCTCCAGCGCGTTCCCGTAGTGCCGCTGCAGCCATGGCACGAGCGGGGAGACGCGTCGCTCCAGCGGCGCGTTGCGCAGCAGGATCAGCGCCAGGGCTGGTGTGACGGTGAGCGCCACCACCATCGAGGCCAGCACCGCCAGCGCGTAGGAAATGGCCAGCGGCCGGAAAAAGGCTCCGGAGAGCCCGCCCAGGAAAAAGACCGGCAGCAGCGCCGCCGCGTCGATCAACGTGGCATAGACAATCGCGCTACGGACCTCCAGCGAGCCATCGAGCACGATGGCAGCTGTTGATTTGGTGCTCCCTTCCTGGCGGGCCTGGCGCAGGCGACGCATGATGTTTTCGATGTCGATGATGGCGTCATCGACGACCACCCCGACGGCGATGATGAACCCGGCTAAGACCATCGTGTTAATCGCCGCTCCACGCAGGTAGAGCACAAGCCCGGCGGCGACCAGCGACAAGGGAATGGCTACAACGCTGATCAGCGCCGTCCGCCACTCGAAGAGGAACGCGATGAGAACCAGAACCACCAGTAGGCAGCCGAGAAGCAGCGCTCTGGTCAGGTTCTCGATCGAGATCTCGATGAAACTGGCGGGCCGGAAAATCGTCGTGTCCATCTCCAGGCCAGGCAGACCGGGACGGAGCTCGTCGATCGCCGCCTCCACCTGACGCGTTACCTCGAGCGTATTGCCCCACGGGAGCTTCTCGACGATGAGCATCAGACCTGGGCCGTCGTTGATGACGGCGTCACCAATAAGCGGCTGATGCTCCCAGACCACCGAGGCGACGTCACCTAGGCGCAGTA
>JAICRA010000149.1 GCA_025937615.1 Thermomicrobiales bacterium
GGAGGAGTACCCGGACGCGCCGCTGGTCGGGCATTGGGCCCAGCGACTGGAGGACGCCGGCATCGATCCCGCATCCGTGACCGACGTGGTGCTGACCCACTTGCACATGGACCACTGCGGCGGGCTGCTCGCCGACGAGCTGAGGGGCCGGCTGCGTCCGGACGTGCCGATCCACCTGGCGGCCGCCGAGGCCGAGTTCTGGGCGTCGCCCGATTTTTCCCGCAACACTTTTGGCGGGTTTCCGGACGTGCTCCGGTCGGCCGAAGAGCGGTTCGTCGACGTGTACCGCGGCCAGCTGCGGCCGTTCGAGGCGGAGTACGAGGTGGCGCCGGGGGTGGTTGTCCGTCGCACTGGCGGCCACACCCCCGGGCATAGCGTGGTCCGCCTGGCGTCCGGTGGACACCGGCTGACGTTCCTCGGCGATGCCGTGTTCCAGGACCATTTCGACCGCCCCGACTGGCACAACGCTTTCGACCACGACCCCGAGGAGGCGGTCCGCGTCCGGGTCCGTCTCTTGCGGGAGCTGGCGGCGACCCGCGAGCCGCTGGTGGCCGCTCACGTGTCGTTCCCGTACGCCCGGGTGACGGTCGCCGGCGACGTCTTTCGTTGGGTACCGGCCATCTGGGAGTACTGACCGCTTGTTGGGTTAGGGCCTAAACTAGGCGCCGCACTGGACCGGAGTCGCAAGGCCGGCCACGGTACGAGACGATCATGGGTAGCGATGCGGCCCGGGACGGCATGTCTTGGGACCGCCCCGTCCAACGAACTCGCCCTGTGGGCGTTCTTCTCGCGCTACCGGGCCGACGTGCCGCCCGAAGTGGAGGCGTGGTTCCAGGTGGAGGCGCGGCGGCGGTTGCCCCCAGGCGCAAACGCCGAACCAGGCGCTGCAGCAGACGGCGGGGCAGGTAGGCTTTCTGGAGTTCATGGCTCACTCGGCCCCCGCCGCTGCTGAGCTGGGTCGCTACGCCGCTTGAGCCATGATGACCAAGTCGGGCTCGCGTCGCAGTTGACCCTTCTAATGGAACGCTAGAGCGCATCCTGTGTTTTGTGACTCGATCAACATCGCCGAGGTGCTTTCCTGATGTGTCAAAACCGTAGGTGCCTCGCCGGCATCGGAGGTTATTTCGCGGAACTTCAATCAATGAACTAAAGACCTGAAAGGAGAACAGGACGATGGGACAGAAAGATACAAAGGAAACGCCGACCGATCTCAACGGCGATGCGGTAGAGGAGATATCGAGCAACTTGCGGCGAATGCTTGCCGACGTGTTTGCGCTTTACGTGAAGACGAAAAACTTTCACTGGCACGTAAGCGGACGACACTTTCGCGATTACCATTTGCTGCTCGACGAGCAGGCGACGCAGATCTTCGCGATGACGGACACCATCGCCGAGCGGGCGCGCAAGATCGGCGGCACGACGATTCGTTCGATCGGTGATATCGCGCGCAATCAGCGGCTCAAAGACAACAATAAAGAAGGCGTGAGCCCGCAGGAAATGATCGCCGAGCTGTGCGAGGACAACCAGCAGCTCACGCGCAGCTTACGGGCAGTGCACGAGGTTTGCGATAAGCACAACGACGTCGCCACGGCGAGTCTCATCGAAGTTTGGATCGACGAGAGCGAGCAACGGACGTGGTTCTTGTCGGAGATCTCACACGATCTTTAATAGGCCAGAGACATTCAACGCTTCATTAACCAAACTGCCGACTATTAACGTCGCCGCTGACAAAAAGGAGAGTTTTATGGCTATCTTCGAACCGGACGGCAAGAACGCGATTCACGATGGAGTCGAACACGAACCCGGTGGAGGCAAGAGTTTGCTCGACCCCACGGATGCAGTCTTGTTGTTACTCGATCACCAAGCGGGGCTGTTTCAATCGGTGAAAGACATCAGCGTCGCTGAATTGCGGTCCAATACCACCATGCTGGCGAAGCTCGCGGCTCTGATGAAACTGCCAGTCATAACGACTGCTTCGGAGCCGAATGGACCCAACGGTCCGCTCATGCCGGAGATTCACGAGTCAGCGCCGCACGCGGTCTTTGTGCCGCGCAAAGGAGAAGTCAATGCATGGGACAACCAACTTTTCGTCAAAACGGTGCGCGAAACCGGCAAGAAAACTTTGATCATGGCCGGTGTCTGGACGAGCGTCTGCGTCATGTTTCCGGCGCTCGATGCGAAAGCGGCAGGCTTCAAAGTGTACGCCGTCATGGATGCTTCAGGCGACCCCAGCGAGATGGCATCGAGAACGACTCTCGCGCGTTTCGCACAAGCCGGCGTCATCCCCACTTCGGCCAACGCGGTCCTGTGCGAAATTCACCGCACGTGGAACCGCCCCGAAGCCGCCGAGCTGGCCAAGCTGTATACGATGGTGGCGCCGAATTACCAGGCTCTCATAGAGAGCTATCAAAAGGCGCAAGACGTGATCACGCAGCAGAAAAAGTAAGAGCGCGTGGTCGCCAGTTACAGCGTGAAATCGCGAGGTGCCTAGGGAAGAATCTGACGCGAAGAGATTTTTTGAGGTCGGCGGGCGCTTCCGCCTCTCGTATGCGTTGGTAGGATGTGGGCTGTCGTCTACCGGAGACAGCCGATCCCCTGACACGGTCGTATCCAACCGGCGCATCGCGACGATTGATGGGCCGCGCGAGTTCGTCTAAGCAGTGGCCATTCAGGATGGACGGTTTCGCGCGGTGGGTCGGCCGACGAGGTGATGCGACTTCGAGGCGCAAAGACGGAAGTGATCGATCTCGACGGCAGGACCGTTCTCCCCGGCCTCAACGATTCGCATATGCATCGGATCCGCGGCGGGCCGAACTATAACATGGAGCTGCGTTGGGAGGGCGTGCCGTCGGGCGATTAAGAGGTACGGTGCAACGGCTCAATTGGCAACTCGGAAAAGCCGTCGGTGAAGAGTCTGATTGTCGAAGTGCCCGGCTGCACGCGCCATGCGGTCCGCACGGAAGACAACAATCTAATGCTTACTCTTGAGAGAATCGAGGGCGACGAGGTGTCCGGATTTAACAGGTGACTTCCATGTCGGTGACCGGATTGAGTTACGCGGACCCATTGGCGGTTATTTGGCTGGAACGCAAACGAAGGGGAAACGAATTAGTGCTGGTTCCAGATCGGCGCCAATGTCACTCAGGTGATCCGGATTTATCGATTGGTCCTTTGCTTCAGATGGAAAAAAGGAATGGAAGAAACTAAGAGTGTTGTTGAGTCAATCTCAAAACTCCAATACTACCAAATTATCCGTTCGCAAATCGAGCATGAGGATAACCTCATCAATCAGCGACTAAGCTGGTTCGTTGCCTCCCAGGCGTTTCTCTTTTCTGCATACGCGATACTCCTCAATGCGCCGTCGCAGGTACGTCTACAAAACTTCGCTACACAACAAGAAATCCTTTTTTCTCTCATTCCGCTGGTCGCCATTGGTGCGAGCATTCTCACTTATATAACAGTCATTGCGGCAATGTTGGCAACGGCTAACTTAAGACGCCTCTTGAAAACCCATATGAACGAGAAGGACAGCGCCTTATTGCCTCCAGTTCAGGGGTACAGACAAACTTTACTCCTCGGGCAGGCCTCGCCAATCTTAATGCCATTCCTTTTTATGATTAGCTGGATAGTGCTTTTGTTTAAAGGCTCATAACGATCTCGGATATGCGCAGGTCACTCGCATGAGAGGTGGGTGTGTGAAGAGTCAAAACGAGAGCGATGTTATGTCCATGAGAGCCAGGGTGTGCTCGGTTAGACTCGGTTAGATATACAATGGGCCTACTCAGCAGCCGACGTTGTGCTCGGGGCCAGTGCTGATGGAGGTTATTATCTCGTTGGCATGAATCGCATGAACATGATCATCTTCGAGGGCATCCGGTGGAGCTGCAGCGATGTTCTTGCCCAAACGATTCAGAAATTCGCCGATCTAAGCCTCAAACACGAGCTTATCTCCGAATGGTATGATATCGATAAAGGAAAAGATCGAGAGCGCTTGCAGTCACAGGCAAAGTGCCGTGAAGTTGCGATGAAAAACACCATCGCTCTATTGAAGGAGCTCAAGCAGAGGGGCAAACTGTAATTAGCAGGCTGCTGAAAAAAGCCTCATATGCTTCGTTGCGCTCAATCGACTAGCATCAACGTACTGAACAAGTACGCCTCTGCTCGTCGATTTTTCGCGCGCCTCGCCTCTGAGGCTTTTTGAACAGCCTGTAACCAGAGTTTTTCAGCAATCTGCTAGGGCTTGGCAATGCTCTAAAGCTCTGCTTTTGGCAGTCCCGCCCTTATTTCCAACTTTACGATTTCCGTCGGTGCGGGCTGTGTCCGTGGCGGCGGCGAGGAGAGTTAGCGATGCAGAACAAAGCCGACGCGCTGTGCGTCAACACGATCCGCATGCTGTCGGTGGATGCCGTCGAAAAGGCGAAGTCAGGCCATCCGGGCGCGCCAA
>JAICRA010000004.1 GCA_025937615.1 Thermomicrobiales bacterium
CTTAGCTACGCCGTACCCGCGCACATGCGCGATTCCGTTCAAGTGGGTCGGGTGATTTGGGTTCCCCTGCGCGGCAAGCCTGCCCTTGGCGTGATCGCGCGCCTGCACGGTGAAGCGCCGGCGTTCGCCGTCAAGTCGCTGCTCGCCCCTGTCGACCCACCGACGCGGGTTTCGGCCGACCAACTCGATACCGCGCGCTGGTTGGCACGGCAGAGCGCGAGCGGCCTCTACGACGCGCTCTCCCTTTTCCTGCCGCCTGGCGCCTCGCATCGCACGCGGCCCTATCTGCGATTGACCGAGAGTGCCTTCGATCTCAGCCAGTTCACGCCGGCCCAGCGACGGCTGCTCACCCTGCTTGCGGAGCGGGGAGAGACGAGTCTCGAGGCGGCGCGATCCGCGCTTGGCAGCAGCCTGACATCGATCGTGCCCGCGCTCGAGCAGGCCGGCGCCGTGACGACGACCTACCGCGTTAGTGGTCGCTTGCCGAAGCCGCGCAAGGAGCGATGGATTCGCCTCCTCGAGGCGCCCGATGCGGTCGAGCTGAGGAGTGCTCCCGCGCAAGAGGCGATCATCACCGCGTTGCGACGGCGCACGCGTGTGGCGGCTGGGGACGCTGGTGGGTTCGTTCCCGAGGCGGACATTCTGGGTCAATCCGGGTCGAATCGCGGCTCGCTCACCGCACTGATCCGCAAAGGGATCGTCGAGGAAGTGGAGCGGATCCAGGGTCTGCATCTGCCCGTTCCGGATCGCGGTCAGGACCGAGTTCCGGAGCTGACCCCAGCGCAGTCCGTCGCCTGGACCGCGATCGAACGCGCCCTCCATGCCGAGGACAGCACCCCCTTCCTGCTCTATGGCGTCACCGGCAGCGGGAAGACCGAGCTCTATCTGCGCGCCGCCGCCTGGTGCCTTCGCCACGGAAAATCAGCGCTCGTGCTCGTGCCAGAGATCGCCCTGTCATCCCAGGTCGCCGACCGGTTCGCCTCCCGCTTCGGGGAGCGGGTGGCGGTACTCCATTCCGGCCTTTCCGACGCGGAGCGCTACGCCGCCTGGCAGGGAATCGCCGCCGGGGACTATCCGGTGGTGGTTGGACCTCGCTCTGCGCTCTTCGCCCCCGCCCCAGACGTAGGCTTGATCGTCCTCGATGAGGAGCACGACCCGGCCTACAAGCAGGATTCCGTGCCTCGCTATCACGCGCGAGCGGTTGCCGAGCATCTCGCGCAGTCGATGGGAGCGGTGCTGGTCCTGGGCAGCGCGACGCCTTCCGTCGAAACCTTTTGGCGGTCCCAGCAGGGCGACGTCTGTTTGCTCGCGCTGCCAGAGCGCGTCGGACCGGAACTGCTGGCAACTGACGGATCGCGCGAAAGCACCGCCCTGGAGCTGCCTCAGGTCAACGTCGTCGACATGCGCCTGGAGCTGCACCGTGGCAACACATCGTTATTGAGCGTACCCCTGCAGGAGTTATTGGCCGGCACATTGCGCCGCAAAGAGCAGGCTATTCTGCTCCTCAACCGGCGCGGCCTGGCGACTGTCGTTCTCTGCCGCGCCTGTGGCACGGTGCTGCAATGTCCGTATTGCGATATTCCCCTCGTCTATCACCAGGATCGGGAGCGGCTCGTCTGTCACCGTTGCGACTACCGCGAGGCGCCGCGGCACGCCTGCGCCGCTTGCAGTGGCCCACTCGATTACTTCGGGGCGGGAACGCAGCGCGTGGAGGGTGAAGTCCGGCGGCTTTTCCCGGCGGCGCGAGTTCTGCGCTGGGATCAAGATGCCGTCCGCCGCGCCGGCGGTTCGGAACGATTGCTGCGTCAGGTCGAGCGGGGCGAGACCGACATCGTGGTCGGCACGCAGATGGTCTCCAAGGGGTTCGATCTCCCCCGCGTGACCGCCATCGGAGTCGTCAACTCGGACACCGGACTTCATCTCCCTGATTTCCGCTCCGGAGAGCGCACCTTCAGCCTCCTCACCCAGGTTGCTGGTCGAGCCGGCCGGCGCGGACCCGGATCACGTGTGGTCGTGCAGAGCTATACACCGGAGCACTACGCGATCCAGGCCGCCTCGCGGCACGACTACGAAGGCTTTTTCACTGAAGAAATCGATTTCCGTCGCCAGCATCGCTACCCGCCATTCGTCCGGCTGGCGCGCTATCTCTATCGCAACCGCAACGACGCCGCGTGCGCCAGGGCTGCCGACCAGATGGCGCGCCAGCTCGCCCGTCACGCCCGGGAGCGTGGTGTGTCCATGGACCTGCTGGGTCCCGCCCCCGCCTTCGCCTCACGTGTCCGCGGCGACTACCAGTGGCAGATCGTTCTCCGCTCGCCAGATCTCGAGTCACTACTGGACGGAATTCCGGTCGATCCGGGCTGGACCGTCGATATCGACCCGCAGAGCCTCCTCTAACCGGGTGGCACGAAATCCGCGTGATGAATAGCGTCAGTTGTGCAGTAGACGCCGGAGCCGGCGCGGGCGGGTGCACGGGCAGGCGATGACGGAGGGCTTGGTCATTATGGCGCGACGCCGTAAAGAGTGGACATTCAGTCGTGGAGCAGCAGTCGCGCTCATTGCCCTCAGCTTGGTGGCCTGCGGTGAGACTGTAGGTCCAACTGATCCCGCCGAGGAGATCACTCCACCTGTGCCACTGTCCCCCACCGCCGGAGAGATCCCGGAAGATACGTTCCAGGCAACAGCGACCATCACCGATGAGGGCCTGGACCCGGATCGGTTCGCTGCTGAGGTTGGAACGGCTTTCCGACTCGTGGTCGAAGGCAACGGCACGGACCACACCCTGGAAATCCAGGAGCTCGTGGCCCCGACGACAATCGCGGCGGAGGGGCAGACGACGATCGACTTCACGGTCGTCGGTGACTCAGGTGAGCTGGACATCCTGCTCGACGGCGAGACTGCCGGGACGTTCGAGCGGCAGGGCGCCGGCGGCATCACTGATAGCTAGCCACGGGTGCGTCACGGCGGCGATCAGCCCTCTCCGGCCTTTCTCGGTCGGTAGTTGAGACGACGACCCGCACTGGCCGATACTCTCTCTTAGCTGGCGGATGTCGCCATGGCTCGCAAGCGGAGTTCGGTCAACTCATGGCGCTTCTCGAAATACTGCTCGAAGGGGACCCGCGACTGCGGCAGAAGGCGCTGCGGATTCGCAGCGTAGACGAGACCCTGCGTCGTCTTGCCGAGGATATGTACGAGACGATGCTGGCCGCGCCCGGAGTGGGACTGGCGGCGCCACAAGTCGGTGTAATGCGCCGGTTGATCTGGGTCCACGTGCCGGAGAACTTCCACGACGAAGGCGGCCCGGAGCTCTCTATTCCGCTGGTCAACCCCGAGATCGTCAAGGCGAGCGGGCGGATCCTCGGTTACGAGGGGTGCTTGAGTATTCCTGGGTGGACCGGAGAAGTGCCGCGTGCCGAGACAGTGACGGTCAAGGGGATGGGACTTGACAACCGGCCTCTGCGCATCAAGGCTCGTGGCTGGGGTGCACGCGTCCTTCAACACGAGATCGACCATCTCGATGGAATCCTCTTCATCGATCGCGTCGAAGATAAATCGACCATCGTGCAGGTTCCCGACGATGAGCCGTTAGAGGGTCCGGTCGAAGCGGCCGACTAGCCGCCGCGTTAGAGGTGGATCTCTTCCTGGTTGGTCCGGCACGACTCGGCGCGAACGATGGCGGCAATCTCACCTAAGGCGTCTTCGATCCGGTCCTGCTTGTTGAACACGACATAGTCGAAGCTGGAGGCTGAAGCAAGCTCGTGCGTGGCGGTCGCAAATCGGGTCATCAGCTCCGCCGGATCGTCGGTCTTACGATGCTTGAGCCGCTGCAGCAGTGTTGACGCGGACTCGGGCGACAGGAAGATGGAGACCGCGCCAGGCACGATGCGTTCGATCTCGGCAGCGCCCTGGACATCGACCTTGACGAAGACGTCCTGACCTCGCGCCAACGCCGCCCGCACCGGCCCCTTCAACACACCATAGAGGTTGCCATAGACGGTGGCCGACTCGAGAAATTCTCCCTCCGCAAGCCGCGCTCGGAAATCAACCTCGTCCAGAAAAAAGTAGTGAACACCGTCGATCTCACCAGGGCGACGCTCGCGGGTCGTGGCCGTGACCGCAAAAAACGCTTCCGGAAAGCGCTCCCGAAGCTGCTCGATGACGGCATCCTTGCCGACCCCGGATGGTCCAGAGATGATAAAAACCCGCGGACGGCGGAACGCCCGCAGGTCACCGATAAGGTCGTCAGCATCTTCGCCGAGATGATCGCCCGCGACCGGCTTGATGCTCGCGACCTGTCGATCTGATCTCGAGTCCGCAGTTCGCTCACCCGGCTCAAGTTCGACGACGGCGCTACCCTCAGACCCGGTCTTCGTCACGCACGTCCACTTTCCGGGCCATGGGGGCCGATTCGCGAAAGGTTGTTCTGTGCCCGATCCCTATGATGTCCTCACCATCGCGGCTATCGCCGACGAATTGAGCGCGATCATCGGCAACGGCCGTATCCAGCGTATCGGCTTGCTCGATCAGCGCACGATCGGCGCCGAGATCTATGCGGGTGGTCAACGTCATCACATGATTGCCAGCGCGAACGACCGCCAGCCGCGACTCCGGCTCGCGCCAGAGATGCCATCGCTCGACCCGGCCCTGATCACCCCGTTTGGACTCCTCCTCCGCAAGCACACCCGCGGCGGAATCATCCTTGGCATCGACCAACCGCCGTTGGAACGGCTGGTGCGGCTCAGTATAGCCAAGCGTCAGTCGCCCCTCAAAACCGGGCGGAACGCCGGAGAATCGGATGTGCCCGAGTTCGACGCTGGTGAAGATGATGAACTTGATGAACTTCACGAGTCCCGGGAGGGAGTGGCGTTGAGCCACATCACTCTTTACGTCGAGTTGATGGGACGGCACTCGAACCTGATCCTGGTCGATGACGGCGGTCGCGTCATGGAGAGCGCGAAGCGGGTGACGCGGGACATGAGCCGCGTGCGGCCGATCCTCCCGCGTCTGCCCTATGTTCCACCGCCGCCTCCGGACCGACTCGATCCGGACAGCATCACGCCGGCCGTCGCCGCCCGGCTGCTCGAAACAGTACCGCCCGATACCGCGCTTGCGCGGGCCCTGATCAATGCCTTTCACGGCATCAGTCCGGTCATGGCCCGCGAGATCGTGTTCCAAACGACAGGATCGATCGAGGCTCACGCCGGTGATCTGGACGAGCAGAGCGCGGCCGCGCTGGCGCGCAATACATTGGCGTTGCTGGAGCCGCTACGGACGACGGTCTGGAGCCCTCAGGTCTATCACGAGCGGGCGCAAATCGATCCGGGCGAGGTGGTCGCGTGCTCTCCGATCCTCATGACCCACCTCGCCGCAAAGTACGACGTCACCCTGGTCGAGAGCATGTCGGAGGCGCTCGCCCTGGCGGAGGCGGGCGCCGATCGCCTCAGTCCGGCGCGGCACGCTCAACGCCGCCAGCGTCTACTCGACGCGGTGGCCGCGGCGCGGGAGAAGGCAGAACGCCGGATAGCGGCGCTGGCGACCGAATCGGCGCGCGCCGCTGAGGCGGAGCGGCTCAAGACGGCGGGTGAGTTGATCTACGCCCATCTCTGGCAGATCGCGCCCGGTCAGACATCGCTCGACGTCGACGGCGAATCCATTCCGCTCAATCCAGGTCTGACCGCCAACGAAAACGCCCAGGGCTACTTCGAGCGCTACCGCAAGGCGCAGAGCGCGGAGGCACAACTCCCGGGGTTGGTCGAGGAGAGCCGGGCAGAGATCGCCTATCTCGATCAGCTGGCAACATTGATCGAGCAGGCGCCGGGATTCTCTGAGCTAGAGGCCCTGGCTGCGGAATGGGCGGACGTAGCGGAACCGGACACGGCATCGCGGAGAAGGAAGCCGTCAGCTCCACGCCGGCCGCGGGCGCTCGTCGACGCCGACGGGAACAGCGTCTACGTCGGCCGCAGTGGCCGCCAGAACGAGCTCGTCACCTTCGGCATCGCCGGTCCGGACGACTCCTGGCTGCACGCACGCGGCGTCGGCGGCTCGCACGTGGTCATCCGCTGGCGATTCCCTGACAACCCGGAAGCCCCCGAGACGGTCGAGGCGGCTGCCGCCCTTGCCGCCTGGTACAGCGCGGCGCGCGAGAGTGGCCGCGTCGAGGTCGATATCGCGCGGCGGCGCCATGTGCGCAAAATCAAAGGCGCCCGACCCGGGATGGTCACCTACCGCAACGAGCGAACGATCCGGGTTCAGCCTGCGCCCGAAGAGCGCCTGCGCCACATTCTGTCAGACCGATGACTCAACACTGGTCGCCGCATTATCCGTGCCCGTCGTCACCAGCACTCGATCGACCCGGCGGCCATCCATGTCGACGACCTCGAAGCGATGTCCGCTCCAATCGGTGATGTCGCCGACGTTCGGGATTCGCTCCAGACGCGACATCAGGAATCCTCCCAGAGTCTCATAATCGCCGTTCTCTTCACCCGGGAGTGGGTCGTCGATCTCGAGGACGTCCCGCACTTCGTGCACCGGTAACGCGCCATCGAGCAACCAGGAGCCATCATCCCGCCGCACGACCTCCCCGCTCCGTTCCTGGGAAACCGCCAGATCCCCGGTGATGGCTTCCATGAGATCATGTAGAGAGACCAGCCCCTGAATACCGCCATATTCGTCGACGACCATCGCCGCGTTGCTCGCTCGGTCGCGGAAGCGCTGCAACACCTCCAACGCGGGCATTGACTCAGGAACGATCAGGGCTGGCTCCGTCAACGCACGTAGATCGATGGGGTTGCCGCTGAGCGACGCAGCCCACAATGACTTGACCGGTACCATCCCCAGCAGCCGATCAAGATCACCCTCATAGACCGGGAAGACCTGATGCGGCGACTCGGCCATCTTGCGGAAGTTCTCGTCCAAGGGATCGTCGACGTCGAGGGCGACAAGTCGATACCGTGGTGTCATCAGCTCGCGAGCTTCGCGATCTCCAAGGTCGAAGATTCCTTCGACCATCTCGTGTTCGGCCGGGTCGAACACTCCGGCAGCCGCACCCTCCTGCAGCAGGATTTCGATCTCCTCTTCGGTGATAGGCGGGTCACCGGCGTGGCGCACACCAAGAAGTCGCAGAATGAACTCGGACGAAGCCCCGAGAAACGTAACGATAGGAGCCGCGATTCTGGAAAGGAAGTTCATTGGCTGGGCGATCGCCATGGCGATCCGCTCCGGGTTTTGCAGCGCCAGGCGCTTCGGCACGAGCTCCCCGATGAGCAGCGAGAGGTAGGTCACGAGGCCGACGACAAAGACCACCGCGATCGACTGGCTATACGGGGCGAGTGCCGGAACGCGGGCCAGATAATGCGCCACGGGATCGGACAGCGTCGCGCCACCGTAGAACCCTGTCACGATGCCAATCAGGGTGATGCCGATTTGAACGGTCGCCAGAAATCGATTTGGATGCTCGGCCAGCCGTAGCGCAACCGCGGCGCGGTCGTCGCCTTCTTCCGCCCACTGCTGCAGCCGGGTCTTACGTGCCGACGCAATTGCCAGCTCGGACATGGCGAACACGCCATTGAGCAGAAAGAGGATGAAGAGCAAGACGATATCGAGCGCCACGTCAGGTTCCTTGCCCGGAGGTTAACGCACGTCCGGCGCGCCAGGTCCTGGCGCGCCGGAATTCATGCAAGATCGATGCGAGCGGTTTCAACTGGCAGCCGGACTCTCCACGGGTTGGCGAGCGAACAGGCGGGCGACAAGGATGCCCGCCTCGTAGAGGAGGTACAACGGAACGAAGACGATCGCCATGTTGAACGGGTCGGTCGACGGCGTGATCACCGCGGAGAGGATTAGGAGGATGAGCACGGCGTACTTGCGGAACGAGCGCATCTTCGCCGGGCTCGCCACGCCGAGCTTAGCCAGGATGAACATCACGACCGGTAGTTGGAACGCTAGCCCGAGTCCCAACATCAACGTCAGGAAGAAGGTGATGACGGAGCTGCCCTCTGGACTCCACTCGAAAAGGTCATTCATGAATCCAGAGAGGAACGTCAACGCACGAGGCGCGGCGAAGAAGAAGGCATAGGCCACGCCGAGCAGGAACAACAGGACCACAAAGGGCATCGAGAGATAGAGCAGCCGCTTCTCTTTCTTCGTCAGTCCCGGTACTAGAAATCCGACCAACTGCCACATCAATACCGGCAGCGCGATGCCGATCGCAATGTAGAGAGCGATCTTGAAATAGAGCGTGATCGGATCGGTCGGACTGACGACGTCGAAGCCTCCAATGGCGTTGGCTTCGACTTGGAGTCGCCTAAGGAGCGGACCCGCCAGGAAGATACCGGCGACGAATGCGACGCCAATCGCGATGACGCTCTTGACGATCCGGTCGCGCAACTCCTCCATATGCTCGAGGAGCGTCATCTCCTCGAACACGTCTGGCTCATTAGGGTCCGGCAACCGCGGTCGCGATGGCAGCTTGGCCGGGAGCTTGATCGGGATTTTCTTCAGTTTTGGCGGTTTCAGTGCGCGGGCCATGAACGGCTCTCTCCAGTCGGTGTGCGGGCGCCGGCCGCGATCATCGGGGGTGCGGAACGGATCAAGACATCGCCCCCGCTCGGCCGAGAGATGCGGCTACCCACGCCTCACCGCGGACCGCACGCTACCCACTGTGCTCGTCGATATATTGCACCGCATCGGAGACGGTGCGGATGTTCTCGGCATCCTCATCCTTGATCTCGAGGTCGAACTCCTGCTCCATCGCCATGATGACTTCGACCAGGTCGAGCGAATCGGCGTTGAGATCGCCGATGAACTCGGAGTCCATCGTCACTTTGTCTTCGTCGACGCCGAGCCTGTCGGCAACGATCACACGAACGCGCTCAAACGTCGTAGCCACCCTCGATCCTCCCCACCATACGCCGCATAGCACGGACGCGTTGGTTCAATGGAGACCCTTCCCCAGGTCTTGCAGCAGGTCAGCCGTCCGGACGGTATCGGCAAAAAACCGCGATCGGGCATGCCTTCAGCCGTTCGAACCTGACCTCCGCGATGATACACCCTCCCCTGCAACCCGACCATGCGAAGGGTTTTTCCTATGCCATCGTGTTTCGCGTTGGCTTCTCATCTGCGCGGGGGTGTGCTTCGAGAATCGTGCGCAACACGCCGTTGATGAACCGTCCGGAATTCTCGCCACCAAAGCTCTTGGCGAGCTCGATGCCCTCATTGATGACGACTTTCGGCGGAACGCTGGGGACATGGAGCAGCTCAAATGCCGCCAGTCGCAAGACGTTGCGCTCGATGGCGGCTTGCTGGGCGAGATCACGCGCTGGGGCCGCCGCGGCGATGATCGGGTCGAGGGCATTGCGATGTTGGTCAACGCCGCGTACGAGTGACCTCACGTGCTCGACCACGTCGGGGGTGAGAGGCTCGTGCTCCGCAAACGCCCGCGCCATGGCTTCTTCGGGATCATGGTCCGTGAGATCGATTTCGTAGAGCACCTGCAGAGCAAGCATGCGCCCCTGGTGCCGGCGCGCTGCAACACCAGCCGAGGACTCTCGGCTCCGCCCCGCTCGACGCGCGGGTTTGGCTACGACATGGTCCTCTTCGGTCGCCACCACTGCTCCTCGGATTCCGTCGTCTGAACATCTGTCTGAGTGCGCGGACCCGAGATCAGACCTCGGCCATGACGGCTTCGTCTTCGGCGTCCAGACTCGTCACCACCTGCTGTCGGGCGACGGCGCGCGAGACGAATCCAGTGTCATACGTCGCCGTGCGAAACTGGTCGTCCGCGACAATACTCCGCAAGAACGATACCGTCTGTGGCACACCGGTGATCACCGTCTCGGTCAGGGCGCGCTCCATCCGCGCCGCCGCCTCGTCGCGATCCCGCCCCCAGACAATGATCTTCCCCAGCAGAGAATCGTAGTACGGCGGCACGCTATAGCCAGCGTAGAGGTGAGAATCGACCCGAACACCGGGTCCCCCTGGCGCCACATATGTCTCGACAGTGCCGATGCTGGGAGCGAAGTCGTTTGTCGCATCTTCGGCGGTGATACGGCATTCGATCGCGTGCCCACGCGGCTCGCGATCACGCTCCGTGAGCGTGAGGCGGCCCCCGGCGGCAATGCGGATCTGCCAGGCCACGAGATCGAGCCCGGTGGTCATCTCTGTCACCGGGTGCTCAACCTGAATGCGTGTGTTCATCTCCATGAAGTAGTAATTGCCGGCGCCATCGACGAGGAATTCGAGCGTTCCTGCGTTGGTGTAGCCCGCCGCTTTCGCGCCTTTCACAGCAGCGCCAAGGAGGGCATCTCGGGTCTTTCGCGCCAAGTTTGGCGCGGGAGCCTCCTCGATCAGTTTCTGGTGCCGGCGTTGGATCGAGCAATCGCGCTCGCCGATGGCCAGCACATTGCCTGTGTTGTCAGCCAGCACTTGAACCTCGACATGCCGGGGACGGTCGATAAATCGCTCCAGGTAGACCTCGCCATTGCCAAACGCCGCCTCAGCCTCCGCTTGCGCCAGCGGCAGCGCGCGCACGAGATCCGCCTCGTCCAGCACGATGCGCATCCCGCGGCCGCCCCCACCGGCGACCGCCTTGACGAGCAGCGGATAGCCGACGCGGCGCGCGATCTGGCGCGCATCACCCAGATTCTGGAGGGGGCCATCACTGCCAGGCACGATAGGGACGCCGGCCTGTTTCATCGTCTTGCGAGCCTGGGCCTTGTTCCCCATCAGTTCGATGACTTCCGGGCGCGGACCGATGAACACCACCCCGACCTGCCCGCAGACCTCGGCGAGATACGGATTCTCAGCCAGAAACCCATAGCCGGGATGAATGGCGTCGCAGCCGGTAATCAGCGCCGCGCTGACGACCGCCGGGATGTTGTTATAGGAGCGCGCTGCCTGCGCAGGGCCAATACAGACCGCTTCATCCGCGAGCCGAACCGGAAGTGAGTCGCGATCGGCGTCGCTATAGGCGACGACGGCTCGTAGACCCAGGTCGTGGCAAGCGCGCAGAATGCGCAGCGCGATCTCGCCCCGATTGGCGATCAAAATCTTCCGAAATAGCGGTTCCTCAGACATCGGCCTGCGGCGTGGGACGACCTCTCTCGTCGCTTACGGCACGGACGGCAAGCATAATCCAGGGACGACGTGCTACATCACGAAGCCGTTCCCGCGCAGGCTGTCACCTACCCCGGGCATCACGATCGTCGGCCATGGCCTGCTCGCGCGATTCGGCCTGCCAGACCGCGATGCGCTGGACGAGCGCGGGATCACCCATGGCCAGGATCTTCGCCGCCGCGAGCGCCGCGCCCTCCGGCTCCAGCACGAGCATCGGCACCACTCCACCCGGCATTCGCACCGTAGAGAGGAGATCCATACCGCCGAAGCGCTCTCCATAGGGCGGGCAGGCGATGACGGGGTGGCGCGAGTTGGCGTCGACGACGCCTGAGAGCGCGTTGGAGCGGCCGGCGACCGTGATATAGACGCGCGGCTGACCATCCCGCTCGTAGGAATCGAGGAGATCGAGGAGATACCGCGTCACCCGGTGGGCGGAGGCGATCCGCGTCTCGTGAGTAACCCCAAAGCGGTCAAGCCCGCGCGCGATCGCCGCGCGATGCTCCATGTCAGACTTCGATCCGAGCAGGATGACCACCTGCGATCCCTGTGTGCTCCCCGAGGTTTCCATCAACACCCCTACCTCTCCACGTTCGACGCCGAAACCGCCGCTAACGCCATCGCGACCGCGCGCGGAAGGAGACGATGCTCGACGGACTTGATCCGCTCATGTAGTTGGACCTCGTCGTCACCAGGGAAAATCGGCACTTCCTCCCGCAGAATTACCGGACCGCAATCGACCGCATTCGTGACGTAGTGAACCGTCGCTCCGGTAGCCGGCAGTCGTTTTCTCAAAGCGTCTCGCACTGTGCGCGGACCGCGTAATGCCGGAAGACGCCCGTGGCTGGTGAGCACCTCGATACCTTCGTCGTCCGGGAGGAGCGCCGGGTGCACGTTGACGACCCGTCCAGAGAACCTGTCGAGAAACGCCGGGGTGAGAATCAACATCCAGCCGGCAAGGACGATCAGATCGGGCTCGAAGGCACTCGTCACCGCCGCCAGCCGCTGGTCATATGCTTCGCGCACGATAGGGTCAAGACGGTTGACAAGCGGCAGCCAGACCGTGGCCACTCCAGCCGCGGCCGCTCGCCGCAACGCGCCAGCATCGGCACGATCGCTGACGACGACCGCCACCTCCGCGTCGACGGCGCCGCATCTGGTCGCGTCGAGCAGCGCTTGCAGGTTCGTCCCAGAGCCAGAGGCGAGAACCGCAATCCGCGGTACGCGCACCGACTCGTTCGCGTTCGATCTCACGCCGGCAGGGCTACCAGGGACATCGCAACGTCGCGGCGCAGCTGCATGCCGTCGAACTGGATCAAATCCGCCGCCGTGTGGGCACTTGCCGCCCCCGCGGCCAGATTGGCGCCCGTTCCGACGACCGAGAGAACTCTGCCACCGTTTGTGACGAGCCACCCGTCGGAATGAGCAGTTCCGGCGTGGAAGATGAGCGCTCCAGTCTCGATCGCCTCTTCAATGCCGTGAATCGGATCCCCGGCACGCGGCCGGTCAGGGTATCCGTCCGCCGCCAGGACAACGCACACTGCAGCGCCGGGCCGCGTCGCGATCCTCTCGGTTGCGAGCCGCCCCTCAGCACAAGACAAGAGCAACTCCCCAAGGTCGAGATCGAGCAGCGGCAAGATGACCTGCGTCTCCGGGTCGCCAAAGCGGCAATTGAACTCGAGCGCCATCGGTCCCTCTGTGGTGAGCATCAGCCCGGCATAGAGCGCACCACGGTAGGGCCGCCCCTCGGTGCGAAGCCCGGCGACGGCCGGCTCCAGCACGCGCTCCCGCACACGAGCCAGGACGTCCGGATCGAGATCTTTCACCGGCGCGTAACTGCCCATGCCTCCAGTGTTCGGACCGAGGTCGCCATCTCGCAGCCGCTTGTAGTCTCGTGCCGGGGGCAGCACGGCTATCCGATCGCCGTCGACGACGGCGATCACGCTCAGCTCCTCTCCTTCGAGGAACGCTTCGATCACGACCCGGTCGCCAGCCGCCTTAAACGCCCGATCAACCAGCACCGAGTGAACCGCCTCCTCAGCCTCGGCCTGGGTTGCGCAGATCAACACACCTTTGCCGGCCGCCAGACCGTCGGCCTTCACCACGAGAGGCGCGCCGGCGGTGCGGATGAAGTCGACGGCCGCCTCGAGCTCGCTGAAAACACCATACGGCGCCGTCGGGATACCGTGGCGGCGCATGAAGTCCTTCGCAAATGCCTTCGACCACTCCAACTCCGCGGCGGCACGACTGGGACCGAATACGGGGATGCCGCGGGCGTGAAGCAGATCGGCGAGCCCCAACGCCAACGGCGCTTCTGGACCGACGACAACTAAGCCGATGTCGTGCGTCTCGGCCCAATCGGCAATCGCATGCACTTCTGTCACGGGAAGGCTGACCGTCTGCGCTATCGTCGCTATCCCAGGATTCCCTGGCGCCGCCCAGATTTCCGCGACCGACCTCGACCGCGCCAGGGCCCATGCCAATGCGTGCTCTCTCGCGCCCGCTCCAACGACGAGCACCGAGAATTGCCCCGTTTGGACTGACCTGATCGTCATCCGGCAACCCTCCCCAATGGCAGCACATCCAATTTGCCGGGACTTGCCTCGAGAGCGTCTTTGGGCGACGCTGTATCGACCGGGACCGGATAGCGACCAGTGAGGCACCCGAGACATCGATTCCGCTCCCCTGCCGCACGCAGGAGCCCGTCGAGACTGAGATACCCGAGGGTATCCGCCCCAAGATGGCGTCGAATCTCCTCCAAATCCCGGCCATGGGCAATCAGGCTCTCGCGCTGTCCCATGTCGATCCCGAAGTGACAGGTGTGGGCGATCGGCGGCGCCGAGATGCGGAGATGGATCGCCGTGGCTCCGCCCCGCCGCAGCAGATCGACGATCTGAGGCATCGTGTTGCCACGGACGACGCTGTCGTCGACGATCACCACCCGCTTGTCCTTCACCGCTCCTCGCAGTGGGTTGAACTTGAGCCGAATCCCGGATTGACGCGAATGCTGGTCGGGCTGGATGAAGGTGCGGCCAACATAGCGGTTCTTCACTAACCCCTCGCTGAGGGGGAGGTCCATCTCCTGGGCATAGCCGATAGCCGCCGGTACTCCGGAATCGGGGACTCCGATGACCAGGTCTGCCTGCGCCGGGTGCTCCTTGGCCAACTCGCGGCCCATCGCTACCCGCGCCTCGAAGGCCGTCTGGCCATCGAGCACGCTGTCGGGCCGGGCAAAGTAGATCTGCTCGAAGACACAGAGCGCCGGATGCGGCGGGTTCGCCATCAAGTCGGAGCGGAGTCCGGCGTCGTCGAGGCGGAGAATCTCGCCCGGCTGCACGTCGCGCACCAGTTCCGCCCCGACGGTATCGAGCGCGCAGCTCTCGGAGGCGATGAGCCAGTGGTCGTCGCGCCAGCCGAGGCAGAGCGGGCGCAGGCCGTGTGGGTCGCGGACCGCGAAAAGCGCGTCGTTGGTGAGGATCGTGAGTGAGTACGCCCCGGAGGCCAGCTCCATCATGCGCCGGATGCGCTCTTCCCAGGTTCCCTGCCCGTGCAGGATCAAGAGCGCCAGCAACTCGCTGTCCGAACCGGTCACCGGCTCGACACCACGCTCCCGCACCAGCCGGCGCAGCTCGAGCGGGTTGACGATGTTGCCGTTGTGCCCGAGTGCGAGCGCCTGACCGTCCGACTCGACCAGAATTGGTTGCGCGTTCTCGATGCGTGAGCTGCCGGTCGTCGAGTACCGCGTATGGCCGATGGCGCCAATACCGGTCAGCGAGTCGATCTCATCCGGGCGGAAGATCTGGTCAACCCGGCCCATGCCGAGTGAGACCCCGATCCGACCGTCCCGCAGCACGGCGACGCCCGCACTCTCCTGACCCCGATGCTGCAACGCCATAAGCCCGATCAGCGTCGTGCGGCCTACATCGGTGCCCTCGGCCCAGATGCCGAAGACGCCGCACGCCTCACGCGGCTTGTCGTCACTCTGATGAGACACCGGCGCCGGCGTGTCAGCAAATTCGTCAGTGAGGGCTGCAACCTGCTGATACTTGGTCAGGACGCCGCGCAGTGCCTCGTCGGTCACCTCTGTCGTGTCGCGGTAGACCTGCTTGTCGAGCATGGCCTCTTTCCGCCCACCCGGCCAGATGCGCCAGGAGTCGTTGTCGATCACGTCGGCGACGAGCAGGTTGCCATCGGCGTCTCGTCCGAACTCGATCTTGAGGTCAACGAGTTGCACATCCTGCTTCGCCCAGGCGGTCTCTAACGTCTGGAAGACCTGTCGGCCAATGTCAGTGAGACGGTCGATTTCATCCGCCGTCGCTACGCCATGGGCCACGATCCAATCCGCGTCGACGAGCGGGTCGTGATTGGCGTCATCCTTGAAGAAGAGCTCGACCACCGTCGGGTCAAATCGTGTCCCTTCCGGCACGTCGTTGCGCTTCAGGTAGGAGCCGGTGGCGATGCGCCGCATCACCACCTCGAGCGGAATCATGTCGCAGCGGCGAACGACCATCTCGTCCGCGGCCGGGGCGTCGATGAAATGGGTCGGGATGCCGGACGCGCGGAGAAGCCGGAAGACGTTGCTCGTAGTCCGTCCACTGAGCGCGCCTTTGCCTGGCAACCGATCGCGGCGAGCGCCGTCTCCGGCCGTGA
>JAICRA010000215.1 GCA_025937615.1 Thermomicrobiales bacterium
CAAGAGGATTCTGCGCAGAGCTCAGGGCCAGCGAGCCGGTGACCGAGAGGAGCAACCATGGTCGCACGGGAGAGGGCGAGACGCCGTGCCAGCGCCGAGACGAAAGAGAACGGTCGGGGCGGTCCGGTCCTCGAAGTTCGCGGCCTGAAGACACAGTTCAAGACTCAGGACGGCGTCGTCAAGGCCGTTGATGACGTTTCGTTCCATGTGATGCCCGGGGAGACGCTCGGCGTCGTCGGGGAGTCTGGCTGCGGCAAGAGCATGACCGGTCTGTCGATCATGCGCCTCATCCCTAGCCCTCCCGGTAAGATCGTGGCGGGCGAGATCTTCTTCAATGGCGATGACATCCTGCGCATGACGGATGAGCAGGTTCGTTCCATCCGTGGCAATGACATCGCCATGATCTTTCAGGACCCGATGACGTCCTTGAATCCGGTCCTGACCATCAACCGGCAGATCAGCGAAGCGCTCCAACTCCACATGGGGATGAACAAAAGCCAAGCCCGCGATCGCACGATCGAATTGCTCAAGATGGTGGGCATCCCCAACGCCGAGGAGCGAGTCGATCAGTATCCGCATCAGTTTTCAGGTGGTATGCGCCAGCGCGTGATGATCGCGATGGCGTTGTCGTGCAACCCCAAGCTCCTCATAGCAGATGAGCCGACCACCGCGTTGGATGTCACGATTCAGGCGCAGATTCTCGATCTCATGCGGACCCTTCAGATGGAGCGAGACACGGGGGTCATTCTCGTCACCCACTCGATGGGTGTGGTTGCCGGCATGGCGGATCGCATCCAGGTCATGTACGCCGGCCATATCGTCGAAACGGCTTCGACCGAAGAGATCTTCGCCAACCCGCGGCACCCCTACACCGTCGGCCTGCTCAAATCGATCCCTCGCCTCGACGCCACGCGCAAGGAAAAGCTCGAACCGATCCGCGGTCTACCGCCTGACTTGATCGATCTCCCTGATATGTGCCCATTCGTGCCACGTTGCAACTACGCGCGTGAGAAGTGCGAGCAGAAGAATCCGCCCCTCCTCGAGGTGAATCCGGGTCACTGGTCAGCGTGCTGGTTCTGGGAAGAAGTGAGCAAGGAGGCCGATCAGGATCTCGTCGCCCTCAGCCATGGCCACCCGCCGCCGTCCAGTATCGAGGACTTCAGCCTGGAGACGGTCATACCAGGTGCTCACGGCGTGGCCGATCCCAACAGCCCGCAGCTTCCCAGCGCAGCGCCGAATCTCGACACGAACTCGGTCTGAGGGGAGACGATCCATGGCAGCATCGAAATCGCTTGGCGCGCCCCCGGTCGCCACACCGCGCGCCGATTCCCAGGTGACCGGGAACGGCGCGATGAGCAATGGCGCCGGGGAGTCACTCCTGACCGTCAACAATCTGGTGATGCATTTCCCTCTCACCCGGGGAATCATCTTCCAGCGAAAGGTTGGCGCGGTTCAGGCCGTCGACGGAATCTCGTTCAGTGTCAAACCCGGAGAGACACTGGGACTCGTCGGCGAGTCCGGTTGCGGCAAGTCGACCACCGGCCGGGCGATTCTGCAGCTCTACAAACCTACCGATGGTGAAGTCATCTTCAAGGGTAAGGATCTAACCAAGCTCAATGGTGGCGACATGCGCAAGATGCGCCGCCATTTGCAGATGATTTTCCAGGATCCTTACGCGTCACTGAACCCTCGTATGACCGTCGGCAACATCGTTTCCGAGCCGATGCAGATCCACAATCTGGTTCCCAAGCGTGAGCGGACGCAGCGAGTGCAGGAACTGCTCGAGACGGTCGGTCTCAATCCCTATTTCGCGAATCGCTACCCACATGAGTTTTCTGGCGGTCAGCGCCAGCGCATTGGTATTGCGCGCGCGCTCGCCGCGAACCCTGATTTCATCGTCGCCGACGAGCCTGTTTCCGCCCTCGACGTTTCGATTCAGGCGCAAATCGTCAATCTGTTGGAAGATCTGCAAGAGCGGTTCGGACTTACCTACCTTTTCATTGCCCACGACCTGTCAGTGGTGAAACACATCTCGGATCGTGTCGCGGTCATGTATCTGGGCAAGATCGTCGAGATGGCCGACCGCAACGAGCTCTATGAGGACCCGCTTCATCCCTATACGAAAGCCCTCCTGTCGGCCGTTCCGATCCCGGACCCCGTCATCGAAAAGCGGCGCGAACGCATCATTCTCCCTGGCGACGTTCCGAGTCCGATCAACCCGCCGTCGGGGTGCCATTTCCACACCCGCTGCCCATACGCCATGGAGGTTTGTCGCCAGGTCGACCCGGTCTTTGCCGACCAGGGCAACGGCCACTTCGTGGCATGCCACCTTTATCCCGGTTCCGGGGCCGAGCAGGCCCCAGGCGGTGCGGCGAAGTTCCAGGCGATTTAGAGCGACGACCCGGTTGGCGTGATTAGATGCCCGGATTCGGGGAATTCGATCCGCAGTATTTTGTCGCAGTCATCGTCACCTTCATCATCGCCATCACTGTCCATGAGTTCATGCACGCCTGGACCGCCTGGATGCTCGGCGACGACACCGCGCGTCTTCTAGGGCGCGTCAGCCTGAACCCGGTGGTGCACTTCGACCCCGTCGGTGCCTTGCTGTTCGTCCTAATTGCGCTTGGTCTGCCTGGAATTGCCTGGGGCAAGCCCGTTCCTGTGAATGATTTTCGCCTGCGTCCCGCCGGCAGGTTTGGCCGGCACGGGAGCATGGCTCTTGTCGCGTTCGCGGGACCGCTTTCGAATGTAGTCCTCGGGGCTATCGGCGCCGGCATCTGGCGTCTTTCCTCATCCGCCGGTGTGCATCTTGGTGAGGGCCAGCAATTCCTAGAAACCTTCGTGCTTGTCAACTTCAGTCTTGCGGCGTTCAATATGATTCCGTTGCCGCCACTTGACGGGTCCCGCATTCTCGTGGCCCTGCTACCGTCGTTCTGGCGTCCGGTCCTCGCGCCTCTCGAGCGCTACGGCGTGCCGATCCTGATTCTGCTCCTCATTTTTGGGCGAGGCATTGGGAGCGAAATCATCCGCGGCATCACGAGCCCGGTGCTCGGACTTCTGATTAGGATCTTCGTCGGCTGACACCGGCGCCGAGGAACTTCCTACCCTCGCCGTGCCTCGGAGGTCATACCGACTCCTGCATAGCGTAGACTCACGCTATGGCGCAATCGCCCGCTTTGGCCGCAACGCTCGATGGCTATCAGTTTCGGCTGCCATCCTTCGAGGGACCACTTGATGTGCTGCTACGGCTCATCGAGCGGGATCAGTTGCCAGTAAGCGAAGTCTCACTCCTTGCCGTCTTCGACCAATTCCTTGAGCATTTGAACACGCTGGACGCGGAAGCCCCGGACGCAATCGCGGAATTCGTTCTGGTGGCCGGTCGACTCTCTGTGCTGAAGTCCCGAGCCTTGCTGCCCCGTCCCGCAAAGCCGTTGGAAGAATCCGAAGAAATTGATCTCGTCCATCAACTGGAAGCGTACCGAGCGGTTAAGGCCGCGGCGGAGTTGTTGGGCGTTCGGCAGCGCAATGGCGCTGGCGCGTTCGGTCGCGGTGACGCCATCGCTCACCTACCGGAAGAGCCAATCAAATCCGCGCCTCAGCAGCCATCGGCGCTCGCGGAAGCCGTCAGCCGCTGGCTGACCCGCGTGCCGCCGAAACCCACGCTCTTACCTTCCTACCG
>JAICRA010000289.1 GCA_025937615.1 Thermomicrobiales bacterium
AGGCCGCTCATCCTCCGGCAACACCGACTCCGATCGGAACCGCCGACACGATGGCGTCACGAATCAAGCGGTAATCGTCCTCGCCAATTTCATGCAGGTTGCCCTGAAAGGCGAGCGTCCAGTTAGCCTCCGGCCACTTCGCAACGTAGGTCATTCGGCTAGCAACCGGCTCTGCCGGAATGGCATCCGCTACCGGCAAGACGAACTCTGGCTCGATCTCGACCCGGAATGGATAGTCCTCCGCCGCCTTTTTCCGGTCACTGCTCTCCCAAATACGCTCGTGGCTCTCGAAGAATGGAGAGGTGATGGTGACGATCCCGGCGAAAGCCTTTCGGCCGGTCAGGTAGTAGACGATCTTGTCTCCCGGCTTCATCCGCTCGGCTTTCTTGCGGTGACGAGACTTGAAACCCTGAACGGTGAACCCATGCTCCGCACTGCGCACGAAGTTGTCGGGCGACCCGACGACGATCCAGTACGCTGGCATGGTTTGGTCTGCCATCCGGCTGTTGCTCCTTTCGCATCATTTGCTAGCGCAGAAGATGCGATGCAGGGGGCGACCTGATGGAGTATGTCACGTCCTGGCCGGCCAACGCCTTCGGCGCGCGGGGTTGGGATCCGGCCTGATTGCTCGATCAAGGAAAGAATCGCGCTTTGCCGGGCGGTCCGTGCCCCGAACCCGGTATTATTGTCATATCTCACGCCGACCCCGGCGCACCTCATAGACTGAACGGTGGGACCCATCGTGGATCGCGAAACACTTGTCGAAAAGTTGCGAGACGTCGTCGGCAGAGACGGAGTCTTCTCGCGCCCGGCGGATCTGCTTGTCTACGAGTACGACGGCAGCGTCGACGGTGCTGTGGAGACCGCCGCCCCCAGCGCCGTCGCCCTCCCGACGACAGCGCAGCAAGTCGCGGAGATCGTTCTCCTGGCTCGCCAGGCTGGTCTGCCGGTGGTTGCTCGCGGGGCCGGAACCGGCCTGTCCGGAGGGGCGGTCCCGCAACGAGGCGGAATCATTATCAGCCTCACCAGAATGAACAGAATCCTCGAGATCGACCGTGAAGACCGTACGGCACTGGTCGAGCCAGGCGTCATCAATCTCGAGCTCTCCGAGGAAACGCTTGGTCACGGGTTCTTCTTCGCGCCTGATCCGTCGAGTCAGAAAGCCTGCACCATCGGTGGCAACGTCGCCGAGAATTCCGGCGGCCCGCACTGCCTCAAGTACGGCGTGACCACGAACCATATTCTCGGCCTGGAGGTTGTCCTGCCCGACGGGCGAGTCGTCTGGACCGGTGGCCGCTCGACCGGCTACTCCGGCTACGACCTCACGGGGGCCATGGTCGGGTCCGAGGGCATGCTCGGCATCGTCACCAAGGCGTTGGTTCGACTGATGCCATCACCCGAAGCGACGCTCGTCCTTCTCGCGCCATTCCCGGACATCGAGTCGGCGTCCCATGCCACGTCTCGCATCATCGCCGCCGGGATCGTGCCCGCCGCATTGGAGATGATGGACAATCTCACCATTCAGGCTGTCGAACCCGCCTATCACGCCGGCTATCCCATGGATGCCGGAGCTGTGCTCCTGATCGAGATCGATGGTGGTGCGGACGACGTTCGTGGCACCGGCCAGGAGATCGAGGCCATCTGCATCGGATCGGGCGCCACTGAGGTGCGTTCCGCAACGGAGCGAGCCGAGCGCGACCTCCTCTGGAAGGGACGCAAGATGGCGCTCGGCGCTATGGGACGCCTCGCTCCGAATTACTACCTGCACGACACGGTCGTGCCGCGCTCCAAGCTACCGGCCACGCTGCGACGCGTCGAGGAGATCTCGCGCGACTTCGACCTGCCGATCGCCAATGTCTTTCACGCCGGCGACGGAAATCTCCACCCGCTGATGCTCTTCGATCGCCGGGTCAGCGGCGCGACTGAGCGAGTGCTCGAGGCGAGCAAGGAGATCATCACCTACTGCGTCGACGTCGGCGGCGCCCTCTCCGGAGAGCATGGGATTGGAACCGAGAAGCGCGGCTACATGACCCTGGTCTACTCCGCCGACGATCTCGCGGCGATGGCGGGACTCAAGAACAGCTTCGATCCCGCCGGGATGTTCAATCCGGAAAAGGTCTTCCCGAAGGGCTACATGTGTGGCGAGGTCCGCGCTCTGCGCATGCAGGCGATGGCTCAGAAGCTCGGCATCCATGCCCTATAGCGAGTCAGAAGTCGGCAGTCGGCAGCCGTCGGTCGAAAACGTCTCCATCGACGGTCTTTTCCCCTCCGAGGTCGTTGTCCCCGGCAATGCTGAGGAGATGGCGGCGTTTCTCGCGGAAGCGACGGCACTCGGGCGCGCGGTCAGCCCGGTTGGGGGCGGCACCGCATTGAACCTGGGGAATCCCCCGGAACGTGTCGACTGCGTCCTCTTGACCCAACGCCTGGCCGGCATCATCGATTACGAGCCAACCGATCTCGTCATGTCGGTCGGCGCAGGAGCTCGATTCGGGGACGTTCAGGCGGTCCTGGCCGAGCACGGGCAGCGCCTATCACTCGATCCTCCCGGTGGGTCCGACGCGACTATCGGCGGGTTGATCGCCACCGGTCGCTCGGGACCACTGCGCTACAGCGCGGGCACGCTGCGAGATCTCCTGATCGGCATCGCGGTCGCGCACCCGAGCGGGACGGTTTCCAAAGCTGGCGGCA
>JAICRA010000203.1 GCA_025937615.1 Thermomicrobiales bacterium
ATCATGCCCTGGTTGCGGAGGCGCAGGAACGGCTCCCCGTGCTCGATCAGCCCCAGATCGCGGATCACCTTGGTGAAAAAGCGAGCGTAGAGCAGGTGGAGAATGGCGTGCTCGATACCACCGCAATAGAGATCGACCGGGGTCCAGCGCGCTGCCGCCTCCGGATCGAACGGGCCCTCGTCCTCCCGGGGCGAGGTGTAGCGAAACCAGTACCAGGACGAATCGACGAAGGTGTCCATGGTGTCGGTCTCGCGTCGCGCGGCGCCGCCACAGCGGGGGCAGGTCGTGTTGAGGAACCCCTCGTGCGTGACCAGTGGCGACTGCCCGGTGGGGGTGAACTCGGCGTCCAGCGGAAGCTCCACCGGCAGCTGGTCTTCCGGTACCGGGACCATGCCGCAGTCGTCGCAGTAGACCACCGGGATCGGCGTGCCCCAGTAGCGCTGACGGGAGATCAGCCAGTCGCGCAGGCGGTAGGTCACCTCCGCTTTGCCTCGCCCGGTCTCTTCCAGCCAGCGGATGATCTGCGGCAGCTCTTCCGGCACTCGCTTGCCGGTCATCGGTCCGGAGTTGACCAGGACGCCGGGTCCGTCGTAGGCCTCGGTCATGGTGGCTGGGTCCAGTTCCGGTCCATCCTCGGACTGGACGATGGCGCGGATCGGCAGATCGAACGCACGCGCGAACTCGAAGTCGCGCTGGTCGCCGAAGGGCACCGCCATGATGGCCCCAGTGCCGTAACCCATCAGGACGTAGTCTGCGATCCAGACCGGGATGCGCTCGTCGGTGACGGGGTTCACGGCGTAGCCGCCGGTGAAGACACCGGTCCGTGCCCGAGCCTCGTCGGTCGACATCCGTTCGATCTCGGTCTGCCGTCGCGCCTGCTCGATGTAGGCGTCGACATCCGCCTGGCGGTCGGGGATCGTGATCTTGGCTACCAGCGGATGCTCCGGCGCCAGCACCATGAACGTCGCGCCCCAAACGGTGTCCGGTCGGGTCGTGAAGACCTCTAAAGAGTCACCGGTCTCCAGCATGAAGCGCAGACGCGCCCCCTCGGAACGGCCGATCCAATTGCGCTGCATCGTCTTCACGCGTTCAGGCCAGTCAAGCGCCTCAGTGTCGCGCAGGAGCTCCTCGGCGTAGTCGGTGATGCGGAAGTACCACTGCTCCAGGTCGCGCTTGAAGACCTCCGCACCGCAGCGCTCGCAGATATTCCCCTCCAGAACCTGCTCGTTGGCGAGCACGGTCTGGTCCTGCGGGCACCACCAGACGGCGCCCTTGGCCCGGTAGGCCAGTCCTCGCTCCAGCATCTGCAGGAAGAGCCACTGGTTCCAGCGATAGTAGTCGGGAGTACAGGTAGCGACCTCCCGGCTCCAGTCGATCATGGCGCCCATCTGCCGGTACTGCTGGCGCATGGCGGCGATATTCTCGGAGGTCCAGATCGCAGGATGGATGCCGTGACGGATGGCGGCATTCTCCGCGGGCAGCCCGAAGGCGTCGAAGCCCATCGGGAAGAGGACGTTGTAGCCGCGCATCCGCTGCACGCGGGCATAGACGTCGGGGACAGCGAAGGCATACCAGTGGCCGATGTGGAGGACTCCGGAGGGATAGGGGTACATGGTCAGCGAGTACCACTTCTCGCCCGGAGCGTCGTCGTCGACCCAGTAGAGATCGTCCCGTTCCCAGCGCTCGCGCCACTTCTCCTCGATTACGGCAGGATCGTAACGCTCCGTGCGGTCGAGGCCGATCGATACTTCGATGGTCTCGGGTGTGACTGTTGCGGTCTTCGTCGTCATCTGAATTCCCTATCCGGCATACAAAAAGCCTTTCGTCCCGGTCAGGGACGAAAGGCTTGGGCGCCTCCGCGGTACCACCCTGGTTGATCGCTGGCCGTGGGTCCTGGTGGAGCTGAGGGGACTCGAACCCCTTACCTCAACACTGCCAGTGTTGCGCTCTCCCGGATGAGCTACAGCCCCAGGACGACCCGGCGCGGCTGCGATCCACTCTGTGGCCCGCTAACGGAGGCAACCCGGCGACGACTAGTGTGAAGAGGACAAATCCCCAGTTCACCGTCGCGGCTCACGGGCGAGTTCGACCCCGGTTGCCGCCTTGCACCACCCGGCGGCTCGCTGGCAAAAGGGATCTACTACTCCCGGTCACAGCCTTTCGAAGATACCCGAGATCCGCGCGGAATGTCAAACTCTTGAGGGGCGCGGCATGGCTGCCGCGTCCCTCCGATCGACCTCAGGCCGGCGGGATGTTCTGGTTGCGGTGGAAGAGATTGTTCGGGTCGACCTCCCGCTTCAGCGCGGCGAGCCGGGCGTATTTCTCGGGACTGTAGGCAGCCCGCACCCGCTCAGCGCTGTCACCGACGCCGAGATAGTTCACATAGACGCCGCGGGCAAAAGGCTGCATCGCGTCCCATAGCTGGTGGGCCCAGGCGATGTTCGCCTCCGCCTCCGCAGGGTCAGTCCAAACCGCGATGACCGCGAAGTTGTACTCGGCGTCGCGGTGATCGAAGGCAGTCTCATCCTTCCCCACCCGCGCCACTGCACCACCAAGATGCTCGACCAAGACGCTACTCATTGGCGAGGGTGCCGCGTTCGCGGCCGCGACCATGATCTCGATCGCCCCGTCAGGGATGCCAATGATGAAATGGGATCGCCAGTAGACGTGCGGTCCCGCTTTGAACCCTTCGTCAAGCATCTGCTGCAGCGCCACGTATGGCATGGGACCGACCAGGTCGGCGATCGGCTCCCCCATCGCTCGGTACCCGGCAACGGCGGCTTCCCCCGCAGCGACATCGCCAGCGAACGCCGGGATGAAGGCGACGACGGGAACGCCTTCCGGGGTGTTCAGCATCGCGATAAAGGTGTTCAGCTCGTCAGGGGCCACAGCAGTGTGCTCCCGATAGGTTCGCAGCGCCTCGACCGCGCGCTCCCGGGGGTAGATAAGGAGACCGGCGTACATGCCGTCGAGCGGATAGAGCCGGTATTCCAGTTCGGTGACGACGCCGAAGTTGCCGCCGCCACCACGCAGTCCCCAGAGCAGTTCCGGCCACTCCGTCTCGCTGGTACGGACGACCGACCCGTCGGCGAGGACGACCTCCGCGCCGATAAGGTTGTCGCAGGCGAGACCGCGCGAGCGCATAAGCACGCCCAGGCCGCCGCCGAGGGTGAGACCACCCACCCCGGTCGTGGAGATCACGCCGCCGGTGGTCGCCAGCCCGTGCTCCTGGGTGGCGGCATCGAAGTCTCGCCACGTGGCGCCACCGCCGGCCCGCGCGATACGGCGCTCGGGATCGACCTCCACCTGGTTCATCTCTGTTAGGTCGATCACCAGTCCGTCGTCGACCACGGCGAGACCGGCGGCGTTGTGGCCGCCGCCGCGGACGGCGATCTCGAGCCCGTACTCGCGGGCGAAGTTCACGGCCGCCACGACGTCTTCCGTCGTGCGGGCACGGGCAATGGCTGCCGGGCGGCGGTCGATCATCCCATTCCAGACGCGACGGGCCTCTTCGTAATGGGAGTGATCCGGGAGGAGCAAATCGCCGCCGATCGCGGCATCGAGCGAACTCCAGGGGAGAGACGAAAATGAACCGCGCTTTTCCAGTGTTGTGGCCATGGTGGTCTCCTCGACATCGATAGCGTCCTTCTCGAGAAAAGGCACGCCGTGAAGAGGGGAGCCCCCACTGCCTCGCGATCGCGAACATTCCTCGAGAATCCTGTGCCAGGACGGGGCGCACGGTATGCGATCTTTGATCTGGACGCAAGAGGGAGACGACGGGACTTCCGACGAGACCCCCGCG
>JAICRA010000350.1 GCA_025937615.1 Thermomicrobiales bacterium
ACCGCCGATATCTCATTAACGCGTACGATACCGCACCGATCCACTCAGGCTCTTGGATTCGCTGCTCCAGAAGGTCAAGGCGAGCGGCGCCGACGCGTTCTATCCGACCGCCTACGCGGGCGATCAGATGACGATCGCGCGCCAGCTGCGCGAGGCGAACGACGCCGCGTCTGACCCTGGCTGTGTGAAAACGCGACACGCCATAGAATCCTGCTGAAACAGGATGGGGTATCGAGATGGGGCGCTTCGTGGTCGGTGCGGACCGCAACCAGACGACGCTGTTCCCCGAGTGCCTGGACGACTGGATCGAGGAAGACAATCCCGTCCGAGTAGTCGACGCTTTCGTCGATGCCGTCGATTTGGCTGAACTGGGCTTCGATGGTGTGGTGCCCGAGGCGACAGGCCGACCGTCGTATCATCCCTCGGTCCTGCTCAAGCTCTACATCTACGGCTATCTGAACCGAGTGCAGTCGAGCCGACGGCTGGAGCGGGAAGCCGCTCGCAACGTCGAGCTGATGTGGCTGACGGGGCGTCTTGTTCCTGACCACAAGACGATCGCGGACTTTCGGAAGGAGAACGGCCGCGCGATTCGCAACGTCTGCGCCCGCTTCATCACCCTCTGTCGCGAGATGGGCCTGTTATCCGCCGGCAGCGTCGCGATAGATGGCAGCAAGTTCAAGGCGGTGAACAACCGCGACAGGAACTTCACGCGCGCCAAGATGGAGCGGCGCCAGGCGCAGATCGAGGAGAGCGTCACGCGCTATCTTCAGCAGCTTGATACGGCCGATCGGCAAGAGCCCTCCGATGTGCTCGCGGCCAAGGCCACCCGGCTCAAAGAGAAGATAGCCAGGCTCAAGGACGAGATGCGTCGTCTCAGTGCCCTCGAAGCACGGATGCTAGCGGCGCCCGATCAGCAGATCTCGCTCACCGATCCCGATGCCCGTTCCATGGCCACAAGCGGCCGCGGCTCCGGCGTCGTCGGCTACAACGTGCAGGTCGCTGTTGAGACCGAGCATCACCTCATCGTCGACCATGAAGTCACGAACGTCGGCTCGGACCGGTCGCAGCTCGCCACCATGGCGAAACGCGCGAAGGCGGTGCTGGGGGCCGAGAGGCTCGAGGCGGTCGCGGACCGTGGCTACTTCAACGGCGAGGAGATCGTCGCCTGCGAGCAGGCGGGGATTACAGTGACACTGCCGAAGCCGATGACGTCTGGCGCTAAGGCCGAGGGGCGCTTCGGCAAGCAGGATTTCGTCTATTCGCCGCAAGAGGACGTCTATCGGTGCCCGGCTGGCGAGAGGCTGCGCTACTACTACACCAACGTGGAAAACGGGCTCTCGTTACGCCGTTATTGGACGAACGCCTGTCGGGCCTGTCCGATCAAAGATCGATGCACGACGGCGGAGCAGCGGCGGATCACGCGCTGGGAGCACGAGCATGTGCTCGAAGCCGTGCAGCGGAGGCTCGACGAAAATCCCAGCGCAATGCGCCAGCGGCGCGAAACGGTCGAGCACCCCTTCGGCACGATCAAGGCACGGATGGGTGCGACACACTTCCTGATGAAAACGCTCCCGCGCGTCGCCGGCGAGATGGCGCTGCATGTCCTCGCCTACAATCTCACCCGCGTCATGAACCTCATCGGCAGCAAGACGCTGGTCGCAGCCATCAAGGTGTAGCGCAAGGCAAGCTCCTCGTTCTTACGGCCACGAACCGCGAGAGCGCCTCCCCAAAACTATGCCCCACTGACCGCCTTCGTTTTCACACGAGCAAGACCCGTAGCGGATTCCGCTGCGAGAAGGAGAAAACGCCGAGTGCTGCTCACTTATATGACGCCGGTGACGACGAGAGTGTGGTCAGAGCACCGCTGGCCTCTCACGGCGCAACAATGTGCATTGCACCAATA
>JAICRA010000091.1 GCA_025937615.1 Thermomicrobiales bacterium
GCCGATCGCCGCGTCCGGTTTCGTGAAATCGAGCGCCAGGGGCATCCCCCAGCGCTCCGCGAGGACCTGGGGCGTGTCGGTCGCCTGGATGACCTCGAGATCAAGCCGCGCCGCCGCCTGCCGGAAGGCACCCGCCCGGTACGTCGCCGGACTCGCCAGGAAGACCACTCGCGGCCGACTCGGGGTAGCGGGGTGAGAGGGTGACGGGGTCACGGGACCACGGGGCGTCGGTCAGCCTTCAGTCCCGGTATCCGTGGCCGGTTCGGCTTCGGTGCGGCCGAGGGAGCAGACGACGATCGTGTAGACCCCGCCGGAGCCGTCGGGCGTGACGGAGATTTCGCTCACCCGCAGATTGGCGTACGGAGTCTGCGAACGATCCTTGCTCAACCACTGGTTGACATCGTCCATGGCGGCACTTGTGTCCCGGGCGGCATTGGGGCTGTGAAAGAGGAACACCCGCGTGTCGGCGGGAACAAGATCCATCGAGCCTGCTCCTTGCTAACGAAAGGTCATCGGTGATGGGTGGTGGGTGACGGGAGTCGTTTCCGAATCCCCGGCCCGTCTCTCATCCCTGCTCAAAGCAACCCTGAATCAGCCGTCACATCGAGTGATTGCCTTGCGCCGAGTATAGCGAAGGGTGAGGAGCCACAGGATAGGCAGAATCAGCCCGAATCCGCCGATGACCTATCACCCCCGCTAGGCGACTGTCTGCGTCTTGTCCATTGCGGGGTCAGGCGCGCTCGCGGGCACTTGGCCCGGAACCGGCGGCGCGACTTCCATCCAGCCCTGGCGGACCGCGTAGAGAATGGCGCCGACCCGATCGGTGGCGTTCAGCTTGCGCAGCACCGAGGTCATGTGGTTCTTGACCGTCTGCTCGGAAACGAAGAGCGCGTCCGCGATCTCCTTGTTGGAGAGTCCCTGGGCGACACAATCGAGCACCGCCAGCTCTCGTGTCGAAAGCGGCATCGGCTCGTCGCTGCTGCCAGCCTCGCTCGGTAGACGCAACTCGGCGCGCAGGCGTCGCGCCAGCTCCGGCCGGGCCAACAACTCGGCGCGCAACAGATTCTCCCCGGCGCAAACGCGCGAGAGTGACGCGATGAGCGCTTCCGCGCCGATGTCCTTCTGCAAGAAAGCGACGGCCCCGGCTCGCACGGCCTCGATGATGCGATCGTCATCGACGTGGACCGAAAGGACCACGATGCGCGCCCGGGTCTGCTTGCGGCGCAGGATGCGGGTAATGCGCAGCCCGGTGATACCTGGCAACTGGACATCGAGCAAGATCAATCCCGGGCGCGTCTCTTCTGCCGCCCGGATCGCATCGTGAGCGTTGCCCGCCTCCGCGACGATCTCATAACGTCCGGTCGCTTCCAGCACCCGGCGCAACCCGGTGCGAAATACCGGATGATCGTCGACCAACAGCACGCGCCGTGCGAGCACGGAGCACCCTCCCCGCTTTGCTGCTTCCGGCCGGGTCTGTCCCCACGGGAGGCGCCACCCACACCTCGCCGTCAGACCCGACCGAGCAGCCTCCTACCCATCCCCAACAGATCGACGCTTGCGGGGCTGTCCGTACCGGCCGCACTCCCAGCGACGGACAGCGACGAACCTGCACCTCATGCTATGAGGCTCGTGGGTAATTAGCAACGGACAGAATGGCACAACACCGGGACGTCTCCTGACTCTCTCAGTGACAACGAGTCAACACTCCGATAATTATGAAGTGTAGGCTTGTGGTGTCAGCGGTACTCGCGGAGGAGGATCAGCAGACCGATCAGCGTCTTGGCATCTTCGATCTGCTCCGGACCGGGTGTGAGGAGGCGCGGAACGTCCGCGAGCGGGATTGGCGCCAGCCGGATCAACTCATCCGGATCGATCTCGCCCCCTGCCGGCTCGCAATCGGCGGCGTGGAAGATGGTCAATCGCTCGTTCGTGTAACCAGGAGAGGTGTAATACGAGGCAAGCTGCGTCAACCGGCCGCCGCGATACCCCGTTTCCTCGGTCAACTCCCGCCGGGCGCAGGCCTCGGGCGTCTCCCCCGACTCCAGCGTACCGGCGGGAAGCCCCAGCAATGTGCGGCCGATGGTGTGGTGGCTTTGGCGGAGTAGCAAGACGTTGCCGTCGCCGGTGACCCCCACGATCGCCACCGAGCCGGAGTGCTCGATGACCTCCCGGGTGGTAACCCGCCCGGTAGGCAAGCGCACCTCATCGACGCGGACGTGCACCCACGCTCCGTCGAACCCCCTCCGCGAAGAAAGCGTCTCGTCGAGCGGCGGGTTCTCAGGATCGGCATCGGACATGAGCGAACGACTCCTCGGAAACGCGGACGGCACCCGTCGAGGGTGCCGTCTGGAGGCGCCAGGCGGATTCGAACCGCCGATCAGGGTTTTGCAGACCCGTGCCTTACCACTTGGCTATGGCGCCAACAAGGGTTGCCGCTGGTCAAGGGCACTAGACAGTTTAGCATGATGCCGGCGTGCCTCGGTGTCTCGCGGGCAGGGCGTGGATTGCCAATGGCCCGCGCTGCCCGTAGAGTACGACCCGAGGGCAGCGCCGCGGATTGGCAGCCAGGATCTGGATCGCAACAGGAGATCCGCGCCAGGAGTGAGAGGGAAAAGCGCGATGTACATCCCCGGACTCGACGTCAGGCTGACGGCGCCATACGGACTGGCGATTCTGCGCGTCGTCCTCGGCATCGCCATGCTCGTCCACGGCTGGAGCAAACTGAGTGGCGGTGTCGACAATGTGGCCGGCTTCTTCGGTGAGATGCTCAGGATTCCGGCGCCGGAACTCATGGCCTGGGTGGTGACGATCGTCGAGCTAGTCGGCGGTATCTTGCTCGTCGTCGGGTTCCTGACTCAGATCGTGGGAATCTTGATCGCCCTCGACATGCTCGGCGCCATCCTCTTTGCATTTCTGCTCAGGGGTGCGCCCTTTATCGAGAACGGCGCTATCAGCTGGGAGAAAGAGGCGGTCTTCGCCGCCGCGGCCCTCTGCATTGCCCTGGCCGGGCCAGGCGTCTGGTCAGTCGATGACGTGGTGGCCGAGAATCGCGCTCGGGTAGTGACCTAGTCTCGCGTCATTCCCCATCAACGTCGAATCGGAGCTCGAAGCAGCCAGATGAAGTCGGCGGGACAGGTTTGACGGCGACGCCTCCGCGCGTGTTCGCCCCGCCTCCTGGCCTGATGTTAGCCTCTTCCCCTGGGTTGCACGCCCGGCGCCACAGGGCGCGGTGCCGCCGCAACGCTGGTCCTCCCAAGTAGGAGACGACCATGGCGCAGAGCAACGTCAGCGAGAAGGAGATTGCCGAGCTCATTGAGCGCACGGCCGAAGCCGCCAAGGCCTATATCCGCGGGGACATGCGGACGTACTTCTCACTGATTCGGCACGCGGACGACTTCACGCTCATGTCCCCGTTCGGCGGGGAACCGGAACGCGGCTTCGACACCTCCCCCGAGCGCCTGAAGGCCCTGGAGCGCTTCTTTCAGGGAGGCGAGGCGGAGTTGGAGGTCGTGGAGACATACGCGTCCGGTGATCTGGTCGTGCTGGTGATGATCGAACGGCAGCATGGCGAGGTCGGCGGTCTGCCCGACCAGGACTGGTCACTGCGCGTGACCTGGGTCTTTCGACGTGAAGGATCGGGATGGCGGCAAGTGCACCGGCACGCCGACCCGCTGGTCCACGGCATCACCTTTGAGCAACTCTCGGCGCTCGCCCGCGGCTGACGCCTGGTGTGTCCGTGCTCGCCTCGGTCTCGTCCCGGGCGACTACCACACGTCTGCAAACCACTTTTGTAACTGGTTCGTCATTCCCTGGAGGTCTACGGTGCATTCTTCCCCGCTGCTTTCCCGCCGCCAGTTGCTGGTGCTCGTCCCGGTCTCGACGATGCTTGTCGCTTGCCCTGGGATATCCGGCAACCGCTTCGTGCCAGATGGCATGCATGCCCTGGCGCAGGAGCCGGAGCTGGAAACCGTCAGCGTCGCCCTCGACTGGTATCCAAACGCCAATCATGCCGGTCTCTACCTGGCCCAGGAACGCGGCTACTATGCCGAGGAAGGTCTCGCTCCGGAGTTCTACACGCCATCCGATCCGACGACGGTCTTGCAAACGGTTGGCGCCGGCCGCGACGACTTCGGCATCTCCTACCAGACGGACGTCTTGCTGGCGCGGGCGGCGGGAGTGCCGGTCGTCTCCGTGCTGGCGCTAGTACAGACACCCCTACAAGGCATCATGGTCCTCGCCGACAGTGGCATTACCCGGCCGCGCGACCTGGTCGAAAAGACCGTCGGCTACCCGGGGATTCCAAGCCAGGAAGCGTTCCTGGCCACGATGCTCGCGGACGATGGCGCGACCATCGACGACGTCGACCTGGTCAACATCGACTTTAACCTAGTACCAGGACTCATCTCGGGTCAGGTCGACGCCTCGCTCGGCGCGTTCTGGACGCACGAGCCGATCCTGGCCGAACAGGAGGGCTTTCCGACCAGCTTCCTGAAAGTCGATGACTGGGGAGTGCCTTCCTATTACGAGCTGGTCATTGCGGCCGGCGAAGCCACAGTCGCCGAGCGGTCCGAGCTCGTCGAGCGCTTCCTCCGTGCCACGCGGCGTGGATACGAGGACGCGATCGCTGACCCGGCGGCCGCGATCGCCGCGCTGCGCGCCGTGAGCCCAGACCTCAATGTCGCGGTGGAGGAAGCAGGAATCACCCTGCTCATGCCCGCCTGGACCACGGGCGGCGTCCCATTCGGAACGCAGACCGCGGAGCGCTGGGATGCCTACGCGGCGTGGATGGCCGAGCGCGGGCTAATCCCGGACGATCTCGACGTCGCCGCCGCCTGGCGTGGTGATCTGGCGCCGGTCATCGCAACCCCGGTTCCTTAACATTCTGATCGGACTAGCTCGACCGTGGACAACTCATCAGTACCACTGGAGGCTGCCCCTTCTCCGGGCGGTATCAGGCGGCCGTAGGGACGATGCCTGCGTCGCCCACATCGCAGCTCCATGACAACGGCGAGTGGTCGGCGTGCCGGGAGCAGTGTGCCGCGCGGGTTGTCACGTGACTTGCTACGCTGTGCGACGGATCCTGGTCACTCTCACATGAGGGGACACGCGCTTGAGGGGTTGCGAAGGAAACGCCTCCGCTGGAGAGCATCGCGCTTTCGCGGTCCGCGCCAGGAGCGCCTTCGTGGCTGGCATCATCGCGCTGGCGGCTCTGTTGGGATCGAGCGGGAACGCGCCAACGCAGAGTGCTCCACCGGCCGGTTCACTCGTCGCCGCCGATCCGGAGCCGAACGCACTCCTGGTCCGGGCCCCGGACCGTATCTCGCTCACCTTTGGAGAACCGGTCGACCTCGAGAGCGCGACTGTCAGCGTCCTGCGCCCGGACGGGGGGGAGGTCGCGCTTGGCCAGATCGAGGGAGATGACGCCTCTCCCACCCGCATTTCCGCGCGTCCCCTGAGCGCGCTGGGCGCGGGCGACTACACCGTGCTCTGGTCGGCCAGGGCCGCGGATGATGGTGAGATCCTCGCCGGCGCCTACCCGTTTCGCACTGGAGTCGTGACGAATCCAGGCGCGGGCCGGCTTGCCGGCGAGTGGCCGGCGCCGTGGGCAATCGTTCCCCGCTGGCTGGTCTTCCTCGGTACGTCCATCGCGGCCGGTGGGTTCGTCTGGGCCCGCCTTCTCGCCTCCGGCGTTGGCGGCAACGCTCAGGGAAGTCCCGTTCGCGCCGGGATGATGGCGATCGGCGCACTGGCCGCGCTCCTCGCCACCGCGCTGCTGCCGGTTCTCAACCGCCTCCTTTCCCCGGCCGATGGCCCTCTGCCGCCACTGGCCGCATCGCTCTGGGCGATGCCGCTCGGCTGGTGGATTCAGCTCGTCGCGCTCTTTATCCTCGCCCTCCTCTGTCTCGGACTCGTGATCAGCGGCAGGGCCCTTACCCGGCTGCCGGTCACGACCGTCTGGGTAGGGGTGGGCTCCGGCCTGGTGGCTCTGGTCGGGCTCAGTCTCAGCGACTATGCCCTTTCCCTTCCCCGTTCCCCTGGCCTTGCCCTGGTCCTAGCGGCCCTCCCGCTGGACCCCGGTGCGCTCGCCCTGACAATCGCGCATCAATCGTCGACGGCACTCTGGCTGTCGGGGCTGCTCTACCTGGCGGCCGGCTGGCAAGAGATCGGCCCGGATGTCGCCCGCTTCCGTCGCGTGCGCTGGATGGGTGGCGTGCTCCTCGCCATCTCGATCCTCACCGGTCTGGCCGGTGCATGGTCTCGCTTTGCCTCGGTTGGAGATCTCCTCACCGATCGCTACGGTCAGGTACTGACCGGGAAGGGTGTCATCGTTCTGGTCATCCTGGTCCTGGGTCTCCTGGCGATAGTCCTGCCCCGGCGACCGAATGTCGCCCGGACTGGCCGTTCCCTCGTCGCTCAGGCGGCCCTGGCGTCAATCGCCCTCTTCATCGCCGCGGTGCTCGGGTTGATGGCCCTCCCGGGAAGAGTCGCGACCGCGACCCTGGCCGGAGTCGAGCTGGCGGATGTCGTCCCGGTCGATCGCACCGCCTTTGAGATGGAGAGCGCCACGATCCACTTGCTGACGCAACCCATGTCACCCGGCGCGCAGACACTCGTCGTCCGCCTCACC
>JAICRA010000036.1 GCA_025937615.1 Thermomicrobiales bacterium
CCCTCGCTGTCCACCACTGAAGAAACGACGAAGGTAGGCGACGAACCTCCAGTTCGAACCACTCCGGACAGGAAGCGAGGGTGTTGTGGAAATCGAAGGTGATGGCCTGACCGTTCATGACGCTCCCGTGACCACGACAGGAAGCGTGGTTCCCGTAACGCCACGCGGCGAAGTCCGCGTCATTGCTGCGCTGATCCCGACCGAGGGGCGACCCGAAATTGGCCGCCGTCGTCTAAACTTCCCCATGGTACGTGCGCCGGGCAAAAACTGGCGAGTGCAGCCGGTTTGGGCGTATTCGTGCGGCGATACGCCTAGCTGACGTTGCCCGGGTTCGGCAAGAGGACAGGACGACGATGGACCCCGCACCACTTCCAACAGCGCCCGACCCGTTTAGCGCGCGGTCGACGCTGTCGACTCCGTTCGGCGAGACGGTCACCTACTACCGGCTCGAAGCGCTCGAGGAGCAAGGACTGGCCAACCTCGACGCGCTGCCCTTCACGGTGCGTATCCTGCTGGAGAATGCGCTGCGCTACGCGGGAGGAGAGTTCGTCGACGCGGAGACTGTGAAGACCCTGGCGCGTTGGGAACCACGGCCCGCCGGCGAAGGGCCGAGTATGGAGCTCCCCTTCCTGCCGGGCCGGGTCGTGCTCCAGGACTTCACTGGAGTCCCGGCGGTTGTCGATCTAGCAGCGATGCGCGATGCCGTGGCCAGGCTCGGCGGCGATGTCACCCGGATCAATCCGCTCGTGCCAGCTGATCTCGTCATCGATCACTCGGTTCAGGTCGATCGATTTGGCTCCACGATGGCGTTCGCCCAGAACGTCGACCTCGAATACGACCGAAATCGAGAGCGTTACGAGCTCCTGCGTTGGGCGCAGCAATCATTCCAGAATTTCCGGGTCGTTCCTCCAGGAACCGGGATCGTCCACCAAGTCAATCTCGAGTACCTGGCGCCGGTGGTGATGACAAAACCCGTCGGAGCGGAGACCGTTGCCTTCCCCGACACCCTGGTCGGGACCGATTCCCACACGACCATGATCAACGGCCTCGGTGTGCTCGGCTGGGGTGTCGGGGGCATCGAGGCCGAGGCAGTTCTGCTCGGCCAGCCGCTCTATCTTCTCACGCCCGAGGTGGTCGGCGTCCGGCTGGTCGGGGCACTGCCGGAAGGAGCAACCGCCACCGATCTGGTGCTAGCGGTGACCGAGATGCTGCGCTCGCTCGGCGTCGTCGGTCGATTCGTCGAGTTTTGCGGCACGGGACTGAGCAACCTGGCTCTCGCGGACCGCGCGACGATCGCGAACATGGCTCCCGAATATGGCGCGACCGCCTCTCTTTTCCCGATCGACGCGGAGACGCTCGATTACCTGCGGTTGACCGGTCGCTCGGAAGAACGAATCGCCCTCGTCGAGACCTACACCAAGGCGCAACGCCTGTTCCGGACCGACGAAACTCCGGAGCCGCGTTTCAACCAGTTGGTTGAGCTCGATCTGGCCGACGTCACTCCGAGCGTCGCCGGTCCTCGTCGTCCACAGGATCGCCTGCCTCTGCCGTCAGTCCGGGACGCGCTGCGCACGACCTACCCGGGTGTCTTCCCCAGCAACGGCGGCGGTGCAACCGCGACCAGAGATGGTGGCGTGGCCGTCGCCGTTGACGGAGTGACGGCGAGAATTGACAACGGCGCCGTAGTCATCGCCGCGATCACCTCCTGCACCAATACGTCGAATCCTTCGGTGATGCTCGGCGCAGGTCTGGTCGCGCGGAAAGCTGTCGAGCTCGGTCTCGATGTGCCAGGTCACGTCAAGACGAGTCTTGCCCCCGGTTCTCAGGTCGTCACCCGGTATCTGGACCGGGCCGGTCTGCTGCCGTATCTGGAAGGGCTCGGTTTTCACGTAGTCGGCTACGGCTGCACAACGTGCATTGGGAATTCAGGCCCGCTCCCCGAACCGGTGAGCCGAGCAGTCGAAGAGAACGAATTGGTTGTCTCGGCCGTACTCTCCGGCAACCGCAACTTCGAGGGCCGCATCCATTCTCAGGTGCGGGCCGCCTTTCTCGCCTCCCCGCCGCTGGTCGTCGCCTACGCGCTGGCCGGCACGGTCGATCTCGACCTCGCGACCGACCCTATCGGATGCGATCCGAACGGGGAACCCATCTACTTGCGTGATATCTGGCCGACGCAGGAGGAGGTCCGCGCCGCGATCGACTCCGCCGTCGATCCGACCATGTTCCGTGAGGAATACGCGATGGTCTTCGCTGGCGATGAGCGATGGCAAGGACTCGACGTGCCGTCCGGCGACATCTACGAGTGGCGAGAAGACTCGACCTACGTGCAGAATCCGCCATTCTTTCAGGACATCTCAGACGAACCGGCTCCTGCCGGCGACATCCGTGGAGCACGGGTGCTGGCGCTGCTGGGGGACTCTGTCACAACGGACCACATCTCACCAGCGGGGAGCATCGCCAAGGACAGCCCGGCAGGGCGCTACCTGATCGAGCACGGCGTGCGCCCACCCGACTTCAACTCGTATGGCTCGCGCCGGGGGAACCACGAGGTGATGATTCGCGGGACCTTCGCCAACATTCGGTTGCGCAATCAACTCGTTGGTGGCAAAGAGGGCAACTGGACCGTCCATCTCCCCACCGGCGAGGAGTTGAGCATCTACGACGCGGCAATGCGCTACATGGCCGAGGGCACGCCGCTCCTGGTCATTGCGGGCAAGGAGTACGGCACCGGCTCTTCACGCGACTGGGCCGCAAAGGGAACGCTCCTGCTTGGCGTCAAAGCAGTAATAGTCGAGAGTTTCGAGCGGATTCACCGCTCAAATCTGGTTGGAATGGGCGTCCTGCCATTGCAGTTCCTGCCGGGTGAAAACGCCTCGTCGCTCGGTTTGACCGGTGAGGAGACGTTCGACGTGCTTGGCCTGCAAGACATTGCGCCACGGCAGCGGGTGCACATCAAAGCAACCCGACCGAATGGTGATGTTGTCGAGTTCGATGCCATTGCGCGAATCGACAGTCCTGTCGAGGTCGAATACTTCCGCAACGAAGGCATCCTACAGACGGTCCTGCGGCGGCTGACTCAATCCGCCGTGTGAGAACCGCGGGAGCGAGGACCGGTATCACGGGGTGAACGACCGGCAAGGAGTTCCCGTGCCGCGCGAGGCGGACACCGTCGTGCTCGGTGGAGGTACGGCGGGGGCGGTCGTGGCCGGACTTCTGGCAGGGCAGAGCGACCAACGTGTGGTCGTTCTCGAAGCGGGTCCGGACTTCGGTCCGTTCGGCGACGGCCGGTGGCCCGAGGATCTGCTCGACGCGCGAGCCCTCGGCTACACCCACGACTGGAACTACGCCTCCGGCGACACCTACCCGAACCGTGTCGTCAATTTCGAGCGGGCGAAAGTCATCGGCGGGTGCTCCTCTCACAATGGCTGCGCGGCGATCTGGGGCAGCCGGGTTGACTATGACGGTTGGGCAGAGATGGGGCTCGCCGGCTGGTCGTCCGCGGAGCTGCTTCCGATCTTCGCTCGCGCCGCCGAGCGGCTTCGCGTTCGCCGCTATGCGCCGCACGAGGTTACGCCATTTCAGCAAGCATGTCTGGACGCCGCGCCAGGCGCTGGAATCCCCCTTACCGACGATCTCAATGATTTCGATGAAGACGAGGGCATGGCAACCAGCCCGGTCAATATCTGGGAGGGCACTCGCTGGAATGCCGCTTTCGCCTATCTCGATCCCGTCAGGCAACGACCGAACCTGACCATCGGCGACTGGTCAACGGCCGATCGCCTCGTTATCGAGCGCGGGGTGGCGAACAGCGTCCATTACATGGGGCCCGACGGACCCGGCGAGATCTCGGCAACGCGGTTCGTCGTCGCGGGTGGAGCGTATGGCTCGCCGGCGATCCTTCTGCGATCCGGGGTCGGAGAACCGGACGAGTTGCGCGCGGTTGGCATCGAGCCGGCAATCCCACTGCCAGGAGTGGGCCGCAACCTTCACGATCACCCTTCGGTCCGGCTGAGATTTTCGGGTACGCCGCAGCTGGAGGCGGCGATGACGGCGTTCTCACGGGAGCGCTGGATGCCGGAGGAGCAGACGATCGCCAAGTTCCGCTCTCGTCTCTATCCGGCATCGAAGCCCGGATTCGATCTCCATCTCTACCCCGTCGGCGGACCCGACGGTGAGAGTGAAACCGGCTGGCACTGGTCGTTTCCAGTGGCGTGCATGACGCCCCGATCGCGTGGAGGGGTGACGCTGTGGTCAGCAGACCCCGGACGTGAGCCGAGGATCGAGCATCGCTATCTCTCCGATCCGGAAGGACACGATCGAGCGGTACTGCGAGAAGGCCTCCGCACGGCGCGGAGGCTCGCCGCTCAACCTGCGTTGCGCGATCTCCTCGGCACGGAACTGAACCCGGGGTCGCCGATCCAGGACGATGCGGCACTGGACGAGTGGATCGAGGGCGCCATCGAGCACTACTACCACCCGGTTGGCACCTGTGCGATGGGGCCAGATGAAGACTCGACGGCTGTCACCGACACGCGTGGTCGTGTCCACGGGCTGGAGAATGTATTCGTCGCCGACTGCTCGATCATGCCGGTGATCCCGCGGGCAAACACCAATCTCCCGGCCGTCATAGTCGGCGAACGGATCGCGGGTTGGCTTCTCGGCGTGGAGTGAGGGACGGCAATCGGCGGAGACCGCGAATCAGCCGGATTTATGGTTGATTCTGGAGAATCGTGGTGGATAGCATCGGGTTCGGAGTGATCGGGCTGGGGCGAATCGGCGGGTTCCATGCCAACTCGCTGCACCACGCCATCAGCGGCGCTCACCTTGTGGCGGCGGCTGTCGACGCGGAGCACCGGCGCGCCCTGATGGAGTCCGGTGATGCGCCGTGTGCCCTCGAGCCTGACGTCGAGGCGCTCCTGGCGCGGAACGACATCGAAGCGATCCTCGTCGCATCGCCGGCTGTCGCCCATGACGAGCACATCGCGCTGGCCGCGAGGGCGGGGAAACCGATCTTCTCAGAAAAGCCGCTCGCCGATTCAGTCTCCAAAGCAGAAGCAGCGGCGGAGGCGGTGCGTGCGGCGGGAGTGCCTTTCCAGATCGGGTTTCAGCGGCGATACGACCGGGGCTACGCGCGGGCCAGGGAGCTGATCGCCGCGGGATCGATTGGCACCGTGGAGATGTTCCGCGGGATGAGCTGTGATCGCCTGGGTCCAATCGATTTTCTGCGCACGAGCGGCGGCATCTTCATGGATCTGGCCAGCCATGATTTCGATGCGGCTCGCTTTCTGACAGGAGAGGAGATCACCGAGGTTTTCGCGGTCGGCACGGTGCTGATCGAGCCAGAGCTCGAGACATTCGATGACGTCGACTACGCCATCGTCTTGCTGCGCTTCGCAAACGGTGCTCTGGGGGTCGTGCAGGAGAGCTGGCGAGCGCCGTACGGCTATGACATTCGCGCCGAAGTCCACGGCAGCAAGGGCAAAGTGGTTACTGAGGTCGACGAAAAGTACCCGGCGGTACTTTACGACGGGCGGGGCAAGGTGTCGGAGCGGCATGACCAGTTCGTCGAGCGATTCAGCGACGCCTATCGGGCAGAGCTGCAAGCGTTCGTCGACGCGCTGCATACAGGCCGCGCGCCGACACCCGGGATCGACGACGCGTTGCAGACCATGCGAGTGTCCTCGGCGGCAGCAAAGAGCCGCCGCGAGGGACGCTGGGTCGTGGTTGGCGATATATGAGCCGTCGTTGCGTTCAGGCGAATCGGTGACCGACGCGGCGTACAATCGTTTCTCGAACGAAATGGCAGGAGCGAGGGAGAGTTGAAATGGTTGCGTCCCCGCCGCGGGTTGAGGCCACCCAGGCAGTAGAAACATACGGAAACTTCATCGCCGGTGAGTGGCGCCCTGCCGCCAGTGGCGAGACGATGGAGAACCGCAACCCGGCGAATAGGGACGAGGTCGTCGGACACTTCGCCTCGTCTGGCCCCGACGACGTCGATGCAGCGATTGGCGCGGCGGAGGAGGCATATCGCAGCTGGAGATTCAGTTCGCCGGTGACGCGAGCGAATATCCTCCACAAAGCCGCCAATATCCTCGAATCCCGCATCCCGGAGGTTGGGCGCGAGCTGACCCGAGAAGAAGGCAAGACGCTCAAGGAGGGTATTGGCGAAACCACCCGAGCCGTCCAGATCCTGCGCTACTTTGCTGGCGAAGCGCAACAACCGAGCGGCGAGCACTACCCTTCGATGAATCCGCACACGCTGCTCTACACCACCCGGGAGCCCCTCGGGGTCGTCGCAGTGGTCACGCCGTGGAACTTCCCGATCGCGATTCCGGCCTGGAAGATCGCTCCCGCGCTGGCCTTCGGCAACACGGTCGTCTTCAAACCGGCCAGCCTGACGCCCCTGACCGCGGTGCGTCTGGTAGAAGCGCTCGACAAAGCGGGGCTGCCAGCGGGAGTCCTGAACCTGGTGACCGGGTCCGCGGCGAAGGTCGGCGATCCATTGGTGCAAGATCCACGAGTGGTCGCCATCACCTTTACGGGTTCAAACGAGACGGGTGCCGAATTGCGGCGTTCCGCGGCCGAGCGCGGCGCGAAGCTCCAACTCGAGCTGGGCGGAAAGAACCCGGCGATCGTGCTGGCCGACGCCGATCTCGAGCACGCGCTCGGGCACGTCGTGGCCGGCGCAATGATGAGCACGGGGCAGAAATGCACCGCGACATCACGCGCGATCGTCGATCGCCGCATCATCGGCCGCTTTACCGAAATGCTGGCAGAGCGGATCGGTGGTCTGAAAGTCGGTGACCCGCTCGAAGCGGAGACGCAGATCGGACCACTGATCGACGACCGTGCAGCGGAGCGCCTTGCCGGTGAAGTCGACTCCGCAAAGCAAACAGGCGCGGAGTTGCTCGTCGGTGGCGAGCGGCTAGGGAGCGGATTGGAGCGCGGCGCGTTCTTAGCACCAACCCTGTTCGCCGGTGTCGATCCGAAGTCCCGGCTCGGCCAGGACGAGCTCTTTGGGCCAGTGCTGGGGGTCATCCCGGTCGATAGCATGGAAGAGGCGATGGCAGTCGCCAACCAGGTGAAATTTGGGCTGTCGGCCTCGATCTTCACCCGTGATCTTGGTCGGGCGTTGACGTTTGCCCGCGAGATCGAGGCTGGCGTCGTGCACGTGAACAGCGAAACTGCGGGAGCGGAGCCCCAGGTACCGTTCGGTGGCATGAAGGGATCGTCGTCGTATTCCCGCGAGCAGGGTAAATCGGCGCGTGAATTCTTCACGCAGGTCAAGACCGTCTACATCGATCCCCCACCTCCGGCATCATAGCAACCGGAGGCAGTTCAGCCGCCGAGGGAGAACAGACTCGAGAATCTGCATTGGGCCATGGGTTATGGAAGGCCCAAGGCAGTTGAAAAAGGAGAGACACGAATCATGAGCAAGCATGCCGAGGCGATTCATGAGGCGCAGTCCCACTGGGAGGGTGGTTTGACCGATGGCAGCGGCCGCATCACCGGCAGCAGCAGCGGCCAGCTCGCGGAAGTCCCCATGACGTGGAATGCGCGAACCGGCGGGGATAGCTCACTGACGTCACCCGAGGAGCTCCTGGCGGCCGCGCACGCCTCCTGCTTTTCGATGGCTCTGGCCTTCGAGCTCCAGGGTCGCAATGCCGCGCCGCGTAGTCTGGACGTTACCGCTCGCGTTGGGTTCGATCCCAAGCTCGGCGGGGGTTACGAGGTCAGCTTCTCCGAACTGAGCGTCAAGGGTGACGTGCCGGGGATCAGCGCCGAAGACTTCCGCGAGGCGGTGAGTATGGCATCCGAGGGGTGCCCGATCTCGCAGGCATTGAAGGGGAACGTGCAGATCTCGGCCGAGGGCGAGCTGGTCTAAGGCCGAACCGGGTGATGGGTGTCGGGTGGTGGGTAATGGGTCATGGGTAGCAGGAAGAACGATGCCCGTCACCCTGCTACCAACCACCGTAAGCGCAGCGAACAATCACCCCATCACCCATCACCACGAGCGGAGCGAGTAATCACCCGATCACCCCTGAGGACGGCTGACAGTGGGGGCAGTACGACGTGCCGCGTCCGCTCACGACCGTTCGCACCAGTGGCGTGCCGCAACGTGCACATGGGCCCTTATCGCCGCGGCCGTAGACCAGCAGGCGGCCGCCATAGCCACCGCGATTGCCTTCGGCGTCCTCGAAGCTCGAGAAGGTCGTGCCTCGGCCGTCGATGGCGGCCCGTAGCACACCGCGGACGGCTCGGTGCAGGCGGCGGACCTCTTCAGGCGCGAGGGTGTTCGCCCGTCGCTCCGGGTGGATTCCGGCGCGGAACAGTGACTCGTCGACGTAGATATTGCCCAGACCACCGATCAGTCCCTGGTCGAGGAGCACGGACTTGATCTTGCCGGGTCGGCGTCGCAGTCGCTCTTCAAGCCAGGCCGCCGTGAACTTCCGCTCCAACGGCTCACGGCCCAACCGTTGTTCGAGAAGGTCGAGATCGTCGCCATGCACATGGGTAACGCGACCGAACTTGCGTTGATCGGAGAAACGAAGATCGAGGCCGTTGGTGAACTCGATCGCCAGGTGTTCAAAGCGAAGAGACGGCTCCTCTCTTGGGACCACGCTCAGCCGGCCGGTCATCCGCAGGTGGACGACAATGGCGGTCTCGTCGTCGAGGTCGATGATGAGGTACTTGGCGCGCCGGCGGACACCGCGGACCGTGCGCCCTTCGACCCGAGCCAGGACATCTTCGACTCGCTCATCGGCGAGAACGCCGGGAAAATCGCCAATGCGGAGCGAGCGGATCCTTTGACCGACGATCTTGTCGAGCAAGGAGCGCCGGACGGTTTCGACCTCTGGGAGTTCTGGCATACTCGCACGACGGTTGTGCGCCTCGAGCGCCGCAACAATCAGTAAGGAAGCCGGAGCGTAGCACGGAACCGTTGCTAAACCGTTTGGAGTGCGTGAAGGTATGACGGACCCGGTCGTAGCGGACTGTATCTTTTGTCGAATCACGCGCGGCGAGCTTGGTACCGAGTTCATCGCCGAGAGCGAGCACAACGTCGCGTTCCGCGATCTCCATCCGCAAGCGCCCGTGCACGTGCTCATCGTGCCTCGACAACATTTCGCGGCGCTGCGCGACGTCGGTAGCAGCGACTGGCAGGTCACTGCGGATGCGCTGGCACTTGCAACACACGTCGCGGCCGCGCACGGGCTCTATGAGGGCGGCTACCGAGTCATCACCAATGACGGCCCAGACGCTGGGCAGACGGTTCCTCATCTCCATTTTCATCTGCTCGGCGGAGCGCAGCTCCAGGCCGGGCTCGGGTGAGCCTGCGAAAGTCGAGTCATTGACGATGGGGAGATCCTGATGGCTGAGGCTCCGGTGCGACAACGTCTCGAGG
>JAICRA010000254.1 GCA_025937615.1 Thermomicrobiales bacterium
CCCGGGTCTTCGTCCCGGGCGCGGGCTATGAATCCGAGATGTGAATGAGACCGGGCTGGTAGTTATGCTGTGCCATAAGCTCGGCGATCATATTCCGCAACTGAACGTCGGTGGTGTACGGCGAGAACGGGCGACTGTCATACTGAGGTGAACCAGAGAACTTCTCGCGACTGGCCGAGGATCTCGCGTCGATTCTGGACGACCGCACGTAGTAATCGGCGAAGAGTTCCTTACCATCGGATGTGATGTAGAGGGCGTAGTTGGGATCGATCTCGATCCCGATAACACCGTTCGCCACGGAATCGACGATGATCGGATAGCCCTCGGGGACTCGCACCCGGTACTCCTCGGCGACCAGCCGTAGCATGGGCAGTATCCGCTCCCGTACTTGCTCCATCATCTCTACCGACACGTGCATCCCTCAATTGCTTTTCGTGATATCCCGCTGTCCAAAACGTCCGCCTGCGAAGTATCCGTCAGCGTTGGAGACGATAGCCAGCCGCGCAACCGACGCGTTTCACGTGAAACACCGAACTGCTCGACCCGCCGCGCGGGTCATCGACTCGTACCCGCCGATAGTCGCGCCCGCCCACTAAAGGTTCAGTTACCGATGCCTCGCGCTACCTCAACCCTGGCCGCGCCCAACGAGCGTCCGGTTTTCGTCGGCGAGCAAACTGGCGCGCGGTGTTACCTGACCAGCGTATTTGTTGCCCCGCTTCAATCGGTACGGGACCGATACCGGGGAGCTCACTTCCTCGAACGAGAACGCGCAGATCCGCATCCCAGGGTAGAGCGCAACGGGCATCCGTCCCAGGTTGCTCAACTCCATCGTCGCGGTGCCGACCCAGCCCGGCTCGAAGACGGCCGCCGTCGAGTGGACCGTAATGCCCAACCGCGCGATCGACGAGCGCCCTTCCAGCCGACCCAACAGGTCATCCGGCAGTTCCAGGCTCTCGACGGTCGAGGCCAGGGCGAAATCGCCCGGCTGCATCATGAACGGCTCGTCCGGCGAACACTCGATGGTCCTCATCGCATCGCCGATCGACTGCGGCTGCCGTGGGTCGATGTACGAGTGCCGGCTGTGCTCGAAGATCATGAAGGTCGTGCCGAGCCGGAAATCGATCGAAACCGATCCAAGGGAGGTACTCAAATCCGGCGTCGGATCGATGCGGATACGCCCTTCCTCCAGCGCCCGGCGAATATCGCGATCGGAGAGGATCATTTCGCGGCCCTCGCTGCCTGACTACTGTTTCGCGCGGCGCGGGGCAATTCGACCGGCACCGAAACGCCCGTCGGGACGACCTTGAAACGCTAGTCGACACCGTCTCAACGGTCAAGCGGGGGCGAAAAGGAATGCGTGCCCCGTCGACTCGAATGAGGACGGGTCCCTGGAGTGCCGTGCCCAACCAGCAACACACAATGCCGCGCCGACGCGGTGGCAACAGATTCGATCATCGCACTTCAACTGCCCGTAGCACCGGCGGTAGCCGCCGACGCGGACCCAACCGCCGCACCATCGGGGGCGCAACCACAGCTGCCGCCGGCCGACTCCGTGTCGAAGGAGTCGGTTGGAGCAAATCCATTGCCATGCCACAACGGCGTGGCTGGTATTCTCGGCGTGCCCGTAGACACTCTTCCAAGATCCGGTAACACCAGTGAAGCGGCAAGGCCGAGCGTGTGACAATCGAGTACCTTGACGAGCATCACCAGGGGCCCTTCATCCGCAACGAGAAAGCCCAGAACGATCCGTCACTTGGGCGACGTGGCCAGAACCTTGCAACGATGAGTGATGTGTACCGTGCCGCCGATGTGAGTGTGGAAGGAGAGGGTATGTCAGCGACCGTCGGAGAGATGGCCCCAGAGTTCTCACTGCTGGGAACGACTGGGCCAGGTCTAGACTTGGCCGAGCTGCGCGGCAAGGGGCGTGCCGCGCTCTTCTTCTACCCGGCCGATCGTACGGCGGGCTGAACGAACCAACTCGCCGCCGTGCGCGGTGCCGTCGAGGCGTTTCGAGCGATCGATACCGAGCCGTACGGGGTCAATCAGGCGGACGCCGCCAGTCACCTGGCGTTCATCGAGGAGCAGGAGCTGCCCTTCGATCTTCTGATCGACGAAGGACTGGACGTAGCACGCGCCTACGACGCGCTGAAGCCGGAGGGGAAGAGTATTAGCCGCACCGTGGTCGTCATCGGCAAAGACGGCCGCATCATCTATCGCGCCGCCGGCGCCCCGCCGCCGGAGGAGATCATCGCAGCCATCGTCGAGGCAGAGGACGAATAGACGAGAGTAGTAGGGTTGCGATGAAGCTCTACACCATCGGGTTCACGCAGAAGCCGGCCGAGCGCTTCTTCGGACTCCTCGCCGAGCATGGGGTCGAGCAGGTCATCGATATCCGGCTCAAACCGAATGGCCAGCTTTCGGGGTTCGCCAAGCAGGACGACCTTGCCTGGTTCCTGGAGCATCTCAACGGCGCCGGTTACATCCATCTCCCGCAGCTGGCGCCATCCGATGAGATTCGCGATGCGTACCGCCAGGACCATGACTGGGAACGGTACGTGCCGCGCTTCGAGGCCCTGATGGACGAGCGGGGTATCCCCGAAACTCTCGATCGACGCCTGTTCGCGGAGCGCGTGAGTTGCCTGCTCTGCAGCGAGCCCACCCCGGAGCGTTGTCATCGCCGGCTCGTCGCCGAACGCCTCACCCGGGCATGGTCAGACGTCGAGGTTGTTCATCTCAAGTAATGGGTGGTTTTTCGCTGCGCTCACAGTAGCAGGGTGGCGGGGTGTAAGGGGAATCGTTCGTCCTGGCACCCCGCCACCCTTTGACCCTGTCACCCATCACCCTCGTTCACCCCGCCACGCGGAAACCCTCGTCGACGTTGATGACCGTCTTGATATCGCCTTCCGGGTTGTCGAGGATGCGCGGGTAGTCGTCGAGGCCGTCGAGATGACGGGTGATGAGGCGACTCGCCAACCCCGGCCAGAGCGTTTCAAAACGACCCAAGTCTTCGACACCAGTCTCGAAATCCTCGCGCGCCGAGTTGA
>JAICRA010000186.1 GCA_025937615.1 Thermomicrobiales bacterium
CCACCCGGATCCGCGGGTCGATCCACATCAGCAACAGGTCGGAGATCAGCGTACCGATCACGGTCATGATGCCGAGTAGCAACACGATGGCCCCGGCCAGGAACATATCCTGGGCAATCAAGGACCGCAGCAGCAGTGGACCGACTGTTGGCAAGCCGAGCACGAGCGAGATGATGATGCTGCCCGAGACGACAAAGGGCAGCGTGTACCCGATCGTGCTGGCGAACGGATTGAGCGCCACCCGCACCGGGTACTTCAAGATGGCCCGCCACTCGGTGAGCCCCTTGGCGCGCGCCGTCACGACGTACGGCTTGCGTAGCTCGTCGAGCAGATTGGCGCGCATGATGCGGATTGCCTGGGCCATGCTGGCGATGGCCAGGATCACCGCCGGTACCGGCAGGTGTTTCAACATGTCGGCCAGCTTCGCCCCGCTCCAAGGGGCATCAACGTACTCAGGGGAGAACAGCCCACCGATGTTGGCGTTGAAGTAGACGAACCCAAAGTACAGCACCAGCAGACCGAGCAGGAAGCTCGGGATTGCCAGCCCCAAGAAGCCGAGCAGCGTGAACAGGTAATCCAGCGGTGAGTAGGGCCGCACGGCGGAGAAGATACCGATCGGCAGGGCGACGATCCAGGTCAGCAGCACCGCGGCGATCGAGACGACCATCGTCAGCCAGAGGCGGTCGCCAATGACCTCGGTGACCGGCCGCTGCCACTCCATCGCCATCCCCAGGTCACCGCGCAACATCTGGCGCATCCAGCGTATGTACTGGACATACATTGGCTCGTCGAGCGCGTATTCGGCGCGCAACTGTTGCGCCTGCTCGGCCGAGATGCCACTGCCCGAAGCGGAAAGATTGGCGATATAGGCGTCGACGAAGTCGCCGGGTGGAAGTTGGATGATGACGAAGGCCAGCACCGAGATCGCCCAGCAGGTGAACAGTGCGAGCAGGACGCGGCGAATCAGATAGCTGAGCATGGTTCCCTCGACGGAGGGGGGCGAAAGGGGGTCGCTTCGCGGCCGCCCCCCTCAGCGCAGCGCCCCCTTACCCCTACGACCCTCCGTTCTTGAAGTAGAACGTCGCCGGATGCGAGCTCTGCGGCGTGCGCGCGTGCTGCATATTCACTTGGCGCGCCGGGATGTTGCCCATGGTGTTCTTGACGACGCGGATGCCCATCACTGCCGGCGACACGCCAACCGTGCCGATGCTGAACACGTTGTCGACGATGATCTTCCAGATCTCCTGAGCGGTCTTGTCGCTCTCTTCCTTGCTCTGGCCGCCGGCCGATCGGTAGAGATCGAACGCCTCGAGCATGGCTTCCTCTTTTGGCGCCACTCCCTCTTCGCCGTTGGTTACGAACCAGGGAGCGATCAGCGGGCCCATCATCGCCTCGGCCGGGTCGATCGGCAGCGCATGGCGCGGGAAGGCGTAGATCAGCTCGGATCCGTCGTTCGCCCACATGAAGATTTGATGCTCGTTGTTGCGCATGCGGGTCATGCCCAGGTTGCGCTCCAGCTCCGAGACGTCGAGCTGGATGCCGATCTCCTGCCATTGCTGGGCGATGGCCTGGGCGATGCGCGGGAAGGGCACGAACGCGCCCGAGATGGCAAAGATCTCGAGGCGCAGCCGCCCGCTGCCATCGCTCCGCATGCGAAAGCCTTCGCCGTCCTTCTCGGTCAATCCGATCTCGTCGAGGAGCTGGTTGGCCTGCTCGACGTCGAGGGTGGCCCACTTGGTGCGCCACTCCTCGCCGGGGCTCTGCGGCACGCTCGGATCCGGCGCCACACTGCCGGGGGAGCCGACACCGAGCCAGAAGGTCTCGTTGAGCTGGTCGCGGTCGATCCCCATCGAGAGAGCGCGCCGGAAATCGGCGTTTTGCAGCCACTGCGCGACCTCGGGGTCGGCGTCGTAGCTGTGGTTGATCTGCAAAGTGGCATCGGAGCCGTAGGCGCCGGGGTCGAGGTGGACGCTGTAATTGCCCTGCTCCAAGTTCTCCAGGAAGACCGGAAGCTTGGCGATGTCAGTGTGACGCTCCTGCAGGTCGTACTCGCCGGCGATAGCCCGCAGGTTCAGCACCTCCAGGTTCTCGGCCAGCGTCATCTGGATGCCGTCGAGGTAGGGGAGTTGGTTCCCTTCGGGGTCAACCTCGTAATAGAAGGGATTTCGCTCCATGGTCCAGTTCGGCGTGTTGACCGGCGAGACGGTGCGCCAGGGTCCGAGCACCGGCAAGTCCGGGTTGAGGGACCACTGGTTCTTGAGCTTGAAGAGGGCGATCCAGTCCTCGACGTTCTCCTCGCTGGCCATCGCATCGATGTCGGCCTGCGCCGTGTACTTCGGATGGAACTGTTTGAGGTAGTGAGCCGGCGCGTAGGACCCACCATGGAAGCCCCGGTTCGTCATGTGACCGGACCCCATGAAGGTCGTGCCGCCCAGAATCGTCAGGAAGAGCGGGTACGGGTCTTCGAAGATGAACTGGACCGTCGTCTCGTCCACCTTTTCGATCCGCCCCTGCTTGCCGTTGATGGCGAAGGAGGAGTGCGGGGTCGGCACCAGATCCGGGTTCAGGTAGATGTCCTCGTACCAGAAGACGAAGTCGTCCGCAGTAAAGGGGGCGCCGTCGGACCACTTATGCCCCTGACGCAGCTTGATCGTGAAGACCCGGTCGCCGTCGCTGAACTCCCAGCTCTTGGCCAGCGCTGGTCGGAACTCGGTTCCGGTGTAATCCCAGAAGACGAGCTTGTCGCCGGAGACGTAGCGGTTGCCGTTCTCGTCGTCGCCCGGTCCGGTGAAGCCGCGACGCAGGGTGCCGCCGTAGACGCCGATCCCCTCGACCGGCTGCACGACCAGCGGCTCCAGAGGCACCCGCTCCTCGACCGGCGGCAGGGTGCCGTCCTCGACCAACGGATCCAGCATCGGAGCTTGCTTGAGGTTTTCCGGCCGCGGGGCGTCCACGAGGACGATCGGCCCCTCGAGCTCGCCGATCAGTGAGCTTCCGAGTGGCGCATCCTGGGCAGCTGCGGCTGATCTGGCCCGCCCGAGCGATGCGTCGGCGGCGGGAAGCGCCAACCCAACGGCCGCCGCGCCCTTCATCAGGCCACGGCGCGAGACGCGCCGCTCCGCCACATTACGCATGAGCCGTTCTGGGTCGCGAGTCTCGGGCCGCGTCATTGCGAACTCCCTTCTACGTCTTCGCGCTTGACCTACTAACAGTATGAACGAAGCGATCGACCTCCCCGCTGCTTGTGGTCCGGGTCAATGCAACGAACGTCCGCCAGTGGTCCGCCTATCAAACACCTGCCATCTCAGGTTGTCAAACGCAGGCTCCTCTCCTCACTCCGCCAGATCGATCCGCGGCAGCCGCCGGTCCAGCCAGGACGGAAACCACCAGTTCCAGCGTCCCAGGAGCTGCATCGCGGCTGGGACCAGGACGATGCGGATCAGCGTGGCATCGATCAGCACCGCGGCCGCCAGGGAGAAGCCAAGCGTCTTGACCTCGGTGAGCCGGGCGAAGGTGAACGCGGCGAAGACGCTGACCATGATCGCCGCGGCCGCGGTAATGACGGCGCCGGTCCGTTGCAGCCCGCGCTCCACGGCTGTCTGATTGTCCCCGGTTTTCTCCCATTCCTCCTTGATCCGCCCCAGGAGAAAGACTTCGTAGTCCATCGAGAGTCCGAACAGGACGGCGAAGGTCAGCAGCGGCAGATAGACCTGGGTGGTCCCCGTCACGCGAAAATCGAAGAGCCGGGCTCCGGCCCCCTCTTGGAACACAACCACCAGCAGCCCATAGGCAGCGGTGATCCCGAGCACATTCATCAGGATTGCCTTGATCGGGATAGCGATGCTGCGGAAGATCAGCGCCAGCAGAACGAACGAGAGCACCACCACTAGACCAACGACGAGCGGCAGCTTGCGCAGCGATTCGGCGGTGATATCGACAATCTGGGCGCTCAGACCGCCGACGACGATCTCGGCGTTCA
>JAICRA010000076.1 GCA_025937615.1 Thermomicrobiales bacterium
CGTCGCGCCGGCAGAGCTTGGGATGGTCGGTGTGCGCCACGCATCCACGCTATGCAACGGAAGAGACGACACCGCGGCCGCTCGCCGGGAGTGCGCCACGCGGGCGAGGAGCGCCACCTTGCTGTCAATCGGCGGCTTATGCATCGGCACAACGAAGGGAAGCATGCTCGCGGTGCGCTGCGCCTCCGCAAGAGAGCGCTCACAGCCTGGGCAGGTCCGCACGTGTGCGTCCACGAGGGCAACCTCGTTCGCCTCAAGAGCGCCAAGGACGTAACCGGCGACCTGGTCGTCGACATGCCCGATGGTATTCGTAGCTGCCGTGAACGATCGGTTACCTAGCCCGGCGAGCCGGTAGGTCTGCCGATCTTTACGCTGGAGATCGCGCTCGTCGCTCACGCCAACTCTGCTCCGTCACTTCCGAGAGCGTCCTTGAGCTTCTGTAGCCCGAGGCGCATCCTCGTCTTGATCGTTCCCAGGGGCTCACCCAGCGCCTCGGCAATCTCGCGCTGTGTCAGTCCCCGGAAATAAGCCATCTCAATCGCTTCCCGCTGCGCCGGCGGCAACTCAGCCAGCGCCTGACCAATCGTCTCGCGCAACGCTCCGAGCCAGACCTCGTCCTCGACATCCGCGCCCGATCCGGTATCAGGTACCGCCGCGAGCACCTGTTCTGGCTCTTCGCTGTCCGCCTTCTGCGGTCGCCGTCGACGGCGGCGAATCTCGTCAATCGACAGATTGTGCGTGATGCTCAGCAGCCAGGTGATGAACGTGCCTCGACTGGCGCTGAAATTGCCTCCCTGCTGCCAGGCGCGAAAGAACGCCTCTTGCAGGATTTCCTCCGCTAGAGGTCGGTCTGCGACGATCCTCAACGCGAAGGAGAACACCACGCCTGAATATCGCTCGTACAGGACCTCCAGCGCACGGGCGTCGCCCTGCGCGGCGCGACCGATCAAGTCGGCGTCGCTCGCTTCGATGAGGTCGGGCGGAACACCCACCTCGTCGCTGGCCGGCATGGCCACTGTAGCCTCCGCGCCGGCCTCGACACTGTATACGGTCGAACCGGCAAGATCGGATTTCTGGTACGCGCGGTGAGACCCTGCCGGGCCCGTCAGCGCGGGGCGCCTCAATGCCTGCGTCAGTTGCGGGTCGGGGAGACGCTGAGCCGCAGTCTACCGTATCCCCGACCAATTCCTAGGTGGTTCGGCCTATTTCTATGGCTGAATGCCGGTATGAGATGGATCGGCGGACTGATTGAGGGAGAGCCATTCTCTGTCAGGTTCGGCGAGCCCGAAGGCTTCTCGCCCTTCACCGACGACGAAGAGGGAGCCCGTAATGAGGAGCGGGCCTCTGCCGCGCGCATGGCCGGCGGCAACTGCAGCCGCGACCGACGGCTGGATCTCATGCGGAATGCCAAGTGACGAGGCTGCGTGTGCTACGAGCTCCGGACTGGCCGCTCGAGGGGAGTTAGCCCGCGTGACAATGAGGTGGTCTACGAGCGGTCGCAACGCGATCAAGAAGGCACCTGCATCTTTATCGGCGCCCATCCCCAGCACCACGGTCGCGGGGGTCAGGCCCTCGGCAGCTTGCCAGGCCGCGACCAGGGCGGCCGCAGCCGCAAGCGTGTGCGCGCCGTCGAAGACGACATCACGGTTCCCGACCGTGATCCGCTCGAAGCGCCCCGGCCAGCGTGCGTTTGCGAGCCCGGTGCGGATCGGCTCCTCAGGCACGCGAATACCGGCCGCGTCGACAATTCGCAACGCAGCCAGGGCAGTGCATGCGTTCTCGACCTGGTGTGGACCCGGGATTCCGAGCGCGAGATGCGACAACGTTCCCCACGGCCCCGTTGCCTCGAATGAGCGCCAAGTTCCGTTCCAAGACCAATCTCGGCCTGCGATCTGGAGCGGCGCGCCGACCTCGGTCGCGACTTCGACAATCTTCGCCGCCGCTTCAGGCACCTGCGGGCTGGACATGGCAGGAACTCCGCGCCGCAAAATTCCTGCCTTTTGCCAGGCGATGTCAGCGTACGTTGGACCAAGGACTGCGGTGTGCTCCAGGTCGATCCGAGTGATAACGGAGACAGTTGGAAGGATCACGTTCGTCGAGTCGAAGCGGCCACCGAGTCCGACTTCGATTACCGCTAGCTTGCAACCGCACCGCGCGAACGCAGTGAACGCCATTGCCGTCAGCATCTCGAAGGTCGTCACTTGTCCCAGGTCCGGCTCGGATGTCTCGAGTCTCGACGCCGCGCCTGCAACCGTTTGCGCTTCCGCCGCGAAAACGTCGTCCGAAAGCGGCTCGAGGTCGACGGTGAGCCGTTCGGGAAATCGGTGCAAATGCGGAGAGGTGTAGAACCCGACGCGGTGACCCGCCTCCTTCGCTACTGAGGCGACGAAAGCACCCGTCGAGCCTTTGCCCTTGGATCCGCCAATATGGACGGCGGGCAGGTTCAAGTGCGGATCCCCTAGTGCTGCCAGCAGCCTCCGCATGCGCTCCAGGCCCCGTTCGGCCCGCGCAGCGTCCCCGAATGGATCACTGATCAGGCCACGTTCATAGCTCGAGCGTCGCCAAAGCTCCTCGAGCGCTCGCTTGTAGTCCCAATCCTGTCTCAAGGATTTCACACACGTCCTCTTGCCAGCAGTCAGCCCCAATTGCTCATCGAAGATGCAATCGACTTGCGGCGCGGTTCACAATCTGCCATCTTGCGACTGAAATCACCACGGTCGCAGCCCCAGGATGTTTGATCCGCAAGGGGGGGTACGTTCCGCTGTACGATCCACCCGAGCATCGCTGCCCGGGAAGGGCTTGAACCGAAATGCTCCAGAGCCCCGCACTCGATGAAGATTTAGCCGTCCACCCGGCTTCCCCCGCTGCTTCAGCACGAAAGAGGCGGGGCTGATGCCCGGACGTATGGCAAAGCGCCCCGGACGATCAGCAGGTCCTCGGCCGTTCTCCTCTGAATGGTTGGCTACGGACACCGCGGTTGAGCCAGCGCGCCCAGCGTACCGATTGCCGACGTGGATTCCCAACGGGCGCACTGTGAGCACCGCTATAGTCGTCATCGTCTCGATGGCGGCGGCCAGTGCGGCGCTTCTCGGGGGAAACCAGTCGATGTTTACTGCTTCCGCCCCGACCCAGACGCTGACCGTGGCAGCGTCGGCTCCGGTAGCGAATGAGCCCCTGGGTGTCGAACCGACTTTCACCGCGCCGGCGCCGACCGCTCCACCGGCGGTAGTGGCGCAGACAGGAGATACGGGCGGTAACGCGCAGACTGTGCCGGAATTCGCCCGAGCTCCGGATATAGCGGCTGGACTCGCCGCGCCGGTGGTGAGCGCTCCTGACGATGCGCCACTCTTGCCAGCTTATCGAATCGTCGCGTTCTACGGACATCCTCACGATCCGGCCATGGGGATCGTCGGCGAGCACGACATCGCGCAACTGGCTGATATTCTGCACGAGGAGGCGGCTAACTACGCCGCGGCCGATCCATCACGGCCAGTGGTTCCAGCCCTAGAAATCATCGCGACCGTGGCGCAGCGGGTGCCTGGATCAGACGGGACCTACATTCTCGACACCGACACCCAGACTTTGACCGAATACATCGATTTCGCCGCGGACCAAGGGATGGTGGTGATCCTCGATCTCCAGGTCGGACGCGGCACGGTCGCGGCGGAGATAGAAAAAGTCCGCGATCTGCTGGCGCGACCGAACGTCCATCTCGCCATCGATCCGGAGTTTGCCGTCGGAGAAGGAGAAATTCCCGGCGAGTACATCGGCTCGGTTGACGCCGAGAGCATCACCTACGCGCAAAAAGTGCTGGCCGAAATCTCGGCCGCGAACGGGATACCGCCGAAAATGCTCATCGTTCACCAATTCCGGGAGGACATGATTCGCGGCAAGAACCAACTGGCACCCGTTCCTGGGGTGCAGTTGGTCATTGACGCCGACGGCTACGGAGCACCGGAATTGAAGACGGCGGTCTATAACTTCCTGGTGCGCGACGAGCCTGTCGAATTCGCGGGGGTCAAGCTCTTCTACGGCCAGGACGTGCCACTCATGACGCCGCAAGAAATCCTGGCTCTCGTTCCGGCGCCGGATATGATCATCTATCAGTAGATGGGCGCCCAACCGGTTCCTGCCTGGCCGGCACCAAGCCGTGTCGGCTGGTCCGGTTGAACTCGATATGGATTCGGGAGATGCCGATGTTGCATTGGGGCGTGGTCGGCGCCAGTACGATCGGTCGGGAGTGGATGGTCCCGGCGATCAACGCGCAACCCGACTCGATCGTGGCCGGCGTGGTGAGCTCAGACTCCGCGCGAGGCAGACGCTACGCAAACGAACTGGGAATTCCGAAGGTCTATTCCTCCCTCACGGACCTTCTGGCGGAGCCAACCATCGACGCGGTGTACATCGGCACGACAAACGAGTGGCATGAGCCGCAGGCTCTGGCGGCGATCTCCGCGGGAAAGCACGTGCTTTGCGAAAAGCCGCTGGCACTGTCACTCGACAGCGCGCGGAAGATGGTCGCGGCCGCGGCCTCGGCGGATGTCGTTATGGGCACCAATCACCATCTCAGAAACGCGGCCACTCACCGAAAGCTGCGCGAGTTGATCCAGATCGGTGCGATCGGGCGGCCGCTTGCGGCTCGCGTGTTTCATGCCGTCCACCTGCCACCCCACCTGCAGAGCTGGCGGATCGATCGCCCGGAAGCTGGCGGAGGCGTCATCCTAGACATTACCGTCCATGACGCGGATACGCTCCGTTTCGTCCTGACCGATGAAATCGTGGAGATCACGGCGATGTCCGCCAGCCAGGGGATGGGGCGAGCCGGACTGGAAGACGCGGTCATGGGGGTGATGCGCTTCCATGACGGCGTCATCGCCCAATTCCACGACTCCTTCACCGCACCACACGCCTACACCGGCTTCGAGGTGCATGGCACGGATGGGTCGCTCTACGGCCGGGATGTCATGACGCAGCAGCCGACGGGAACTGTCACCATTCGTCGTGGGCGCAGCGAGGAAGGGATTCCCGTCGAGCACGAGAATCTTTACGAGCGATCAGTGCGTTGCTTCAACGCGGCAATCCGTGGGGAAGGGGATCCAGCGGCCAGTGGCATCGACGGTGTGAGATCGCTCGCAGTGGCCCTGGCGGTGCGCGAATCGGCGCAGACGGGTCGAAGCGTTCGAGTTGCCGGCGATTGATATGGCATTGGACATGGGAATGACACGTTCGAAGCGGGTCTCACTGGAAGAGGCGGCGGCCAATATTCCAAATGGGGCGACGATTTCCGTTAGCTCCTCGTCAGGACTAGGTTGTCCAGACGCTACGTTGAAAGCCATCGGCGATCGATTCCGGGCGACAGGCGAACCGAGCGGGTTGACCATGATTCACCCGATCGCCGCCGGCGATATGTACGGAATCGAGGGTGTCGACCACATTGCCGAGCCCGGACTGATCAAGCGAATCATCGCGGGTAGCTACCCCAGCGGACCGTCGAACATGCCGTCCCCGAAAATCTGGCAGCTCATCGATGGCGATCAAATCGAGGCGTACAACCTACCGAGCGGAGTCCTGTTTCATATGCACTCGGACGCGGCGGCGGGGCGCCCTGGCGTGCTTACAAAAGTTGGACTCGACACATTCGTCGATCCCCGCCGGCAAGGCGGCCGCATGAACCGGGTCACCAGTGAAGACATCGTAAAGGTGACTGAGTTCGATGGCGATGAATGGCTCTTTTACCGCGCCATCCCGATCGACGTTGCCATCGTGCGGGGCACGACCGCCGACGAGTTGGGCAACATCTCGACGGAGCACGAGGGCGCGTATCTCGGCGCTCTCGACCAAGCGCTGGCGGCGCGAAACAACGGCGGGGTGGTCATCGCCCAGGTGGAGCGAATGACGACGGCCGGGTCGCTCCCGCCGCAGGAGGTGCGAATTCCAGGGACGCTGGTTGACTGGATCGTCGTCGTTCCAGACCAGTGGCAGACGACCCAGACCGAATACGACCCGGCCATCAGCGGCGAGTTGCGCCGGCCGCCCGATCAGTTTGAAGTGCCGGACTGGGGTCTCGACAAGGTCATCGCCCGCCGCGCCGCGCTCGAGCTCATCGACGGTGAGGTGGTGAATCTTGGCTTTGGCATCTCCGCCCTTGTACCCCGGATCCTGCTCGAGGAAGGGCTCGATGGTCGTGTGACCTGGGTGATCGAGCAGGGCCCTGTCGGCGGCATGCCGCTGCTCGGTTTTCAGTTCGGATGTGCGGCCAACGCGCAAGCGATCATGCCATCACCGGCGCAGTTCACCTTCTTTCAGGGAGGCGGATTCGATCGCTGCCTGCTGTCATTCCTTCAGGTGGATGCCGTAGGCAATGTCAACGTTTCGCGACTGGCCGGGAAACCACACGTGTCCGCCGGCGCGGGCGGATTCATCGACATCACGGCCGCGGCCCGAAACCTGGTGTTCAGCGGGGCGTTTTCAGCGGGACGCCAAGATATCGTGCTCGAAAACGGGCAACTCTCGATTCGCGACGATGGAAGAGTCGCGAAGTTCGTTCCTGAAGTCGAGCACGTGACGTTCAGTGGCCGCATGGCCCGGGAGCGCGGGCAGAATGTCACCTTCATCACCGAGCGCTGCGTGATTCGCCTCCTCGCGGAGGGTCTCACCGTGACCGAAATTGCGCCCGGTGTCGATCTCGAGCGTGACGTGCTTGGCCGAGTGCCGATACCCCTCCACGTCAGCCCGGAACTACGACGGATGGATGACCGATTATTCCAGCATGATTGTATGGGACTAAGGCTGCGAGCCGGCGACGAGAGCATCCAGCTGGAACCCTTGCAGAACGGGCGAGACAGGGCGGCGGCAGTTGGACGAGCCTGAGACCCTGCTGGCCCTGGCCGCTCGCGAGGCGCTGACCGCGGCGACGGTCTTCGCGAGGATGTTTCCGGCCGACGAGACCGGTCCCGGTGCTGATGCGATCGGCGCGCTCACCTACCTCGACCGGGCACTGGCGGGCCCATATCGCGGACACGTGCCGGTCTATCGCACCAGCCTCGCGCTGCTCGATCGCGCGAGTCTGACGCGACATGGCGTGAGTTTCGCGAGCGCGGAG
>JAICRA010000317.1 GCA_025937615.1 Thermomicrobiales bacterium
CGAGAGACACTCGTTGATTTCGGACGGGTGGTCGCCCAGGTGAGTACGGCTGAGCCGCGCCGGATCGGGTTCGTTGCCTCCTGCGACTGGGGCCATGCGGACGCCGCCACGGGCCCTTACGGCTTCCATCCGGAATCGGCCGTGGTGGATGCCGAAGTCGTGGCAGCGGTGCAAGCCGACGACCTGATGCGGCTCATCGATCTCGATGAAGGTCGAGCCCAAGACGCCGCCATCGACGGTCTCTGGCAGGCCCTCATGCTGGGCGGGGTACTTGACGTAACACCGATGGATGTCGAGTTCCTCAGCTACGAAGCGCCGACGTACTACGGCATGCTGGTGGCCGTCTGGGCGCCGTAAGTGAGGGGATGCCGCGTCGCCTTCAGGCCACGTCACATTCCTCGGGCGGCATGTGTCGTGCAGTGGTCTCCAGCACGGTTGATGGATCGCTTCACGATCTCGAAGGACCTGGAGAGGCACGTTCAAGGTCAGACCGAACAGCGCTCACATTCTGCGTGTTTCGTTCGAGATCTCGGGATTGGGAGGATGAAGAGGATGGAGAAATCCCGGATCAGTGCCGGGCTGGAAGCTCCCGGCGAGTATGCGCCGGCGGGAGAGGCGCAGGGGGAAGGCGCGCGCTTTTCAGCCGAGGAGATCGCCCGCGGCTTCGAGGTCGCAATCGAGCGTGTCCACCGCGCGATGGCGGGCGAGTTCGGGCTCGACGCGGGCGGCCGGGTCGACTCCCGGCAGGCCCAGCACCTGGCGGAAGTGATCCTCGGTGACCAACCGCTGGCCGAGCAGGAAGCGGCGCTGATGCGTGTGGGGGCATTTACCCCACGACCCGATCACGACTGGGGGATCGGGGAGTCGCCCCCCGGGGAAGAGAGTGACAAGCTCGAGCCACCAGAGCCGCCAGGGTCCTAGAGGTTGGTTTGCTCCGCGATCGCCCTTGTCCCTGGTTCTCAGTCGTGGCCCTGCCTTGCCCCTTGGAGCGACCGTTGCAGCAATGCCGTTCCATAGAACTCGTATGAGGCGGCCGTGTCGGGAACGTCGACAACGTGGACGGTGAAGCGAGCCGGGACGCCGTTGTCGGGAAGGTGGGTTGCGAAATAGCTGCTATACGCCTCGGCGTAGGCCTGGCGTAGCCGCTCCTGCTCTCGCGCGAAGCCGATCGGATCGACTGCCGGGTTGGGGTTCTTGGGCTGGCAGCCGAAGGCATGGATCTCGATGAAATCGACGTCACGTAGGGACTCGCAGATCCCCGCTTCCTGGAGCCAGCGCTCCCAACACTCGAAGACCAGCGGAATCTCCCGCGCCGGGTCCATCGTCACGAGCTCGTCCCGACCCAGGATGGTCTTTGCCGAGTAGCCGCCGGTGAGACCGGCGAAGGAGATCTTGAGGTCGCCGTCCGGTAGCTCCTCGGTCACCAATGAGGAGAGCACCGGCCGTTCGCCCTGGGAGTAGTAGGCGAGCTTGCCGCGCTTTTTGACATTGAAGGGCATGTGCCGCCCCTTTCACCACGTACATGAATCAGTACGGTCTCTCAGAATACCCCTCTCCTGTCTGCGACGGCTCGGGTGCCCACAAAGTGGGTAGCGGTAGTTGGTGAGGGCCAATCGCCACACCCCGCGGGGAGCGGTGCTCGTCAAGGGTGAGCGCGGCCTCGACGAGCGCCAGGTGCGTGAACGCCTGGGGAAAGTTGCCGAGCAGCATCCCCGTTTTCGGATCGTACTCTTCGCTCAGCAGTCCGAGATCGTTGCGCAGGCCAAGCAGCCGGTCGAACAGCGCCTGGGCTTCATCGAGGCGGCCCTGCAGAGCGAGAACCTCGACCAGCCAGAACGAGCAGGCGAGGAAGACACCTTCGCCCGCTGGTAGCCCATCAACCTGATGCTCATCCTGGCTTCGGTAGCGAAGGAGGAGGCCGTCGACGCTCAGCTCCCGCTGGATCGCCTCGACTGTCGAAACGAACCGGGGATCGTCCGCTGGCAGGAAACCGACGATTGGCATCAGCAGAATGCTGGCGTCGAGCTCGTCCGATCCGTACGACTGGGTGAAGGCCCGCTTGCGCTCGCTCCAGCCGCACCTCAGCACCTGATCCTTGATCTCGTTACGGAGCTCGCGCCAGCGATCGACAGGGCCGTCGCGTCCGAATTCTTCATGGATGCGGACGGCGCGATCGAAGGCCACCCAGGCCATCACCTTCGAGTGCGTGAAGTCGCGTAACGGCCCGCGGACTTCCCAGATGCCGGCATCTGCCTCCTGCCAATGATCCTC